>JAKAXI010000309.1 GCA_021816665.1 Bacillota bacterium
AGGGTCGAGTGGCTCTTTCCAGCCAGTCGAACTTGATCGGGCTGGTCTTGTGGCCCACCACATGACCCTGAAGATGGATCTCCCGAATGTACCCGACTCGCCATCGGCAACACATCGTGCCCTGGCTGGAACGATCCCTATGGAAGCCGAAGATTTCCAGCTCAGTGCTGTCCGTCCTAGCGCGCAGTTGGTCGCCCAAGTCGAACTTGCACTCGAAACTACCGTCCACATCGCGCACGGCTGTGTCGATGCTCGAGTAAACGATTTGACCGTCGTTCGCTATGCTCAGGCGGAACTGGAAACCGCTGAAGTGAGGTACCTGCATCGGATTGAATCGGACGATGAGCGCGTGCGGTGTGTCGGCCCAAATCACACTCAGCAAGTTGCGCTCCTGATCGTCCAGCGCGGGAAAGACCAGTAACTCGAGATCCCCAAACCGGGCGGAGTCGACATGACCGAAGTCCAGCCCCGTATCCGCGTTGAGGCGGGTGACCACCGATGCAGTCAATGCGATGTCATAGTCCTGACCGATACGGAACAGTGCCCCTTTGTCGACCCGGGTGATCGAAGCGCTGTATGCGCCGGCACCGCCATGCGGGCTAGAAGGCGAACGCCGTTCATGCGCGTCGCGGTTGAACAGGTAGGCGATGGGTCGGTAGGCTAAGTCACCGACAGCGAGCGCGGTCGATCCGAAACGAGTCTCAAACCGCGGCGAGAGTCCAAGTTTCAGATCGTCACTGATCTCCGAGATAGTTCGACCAGCGCTCATTTGCCTCAGGAGGTCCGCACAATGGATGCTGCTGACGTAAAGGTTGAGCCGCGTAACCTGTGCCTGGACTTGCCCGAAGGTCAGGAAGTGATCGTCATCGCTTGCGGACCATTGGCCGTTGGAATGGCTGTAGGGGAGCAGGCGACCATAGATCACGCGGTTTTCGACCGCTTGTTCGGACCTAATCTGCAAGACCCACAGTTGCAACGCACAGTGGCGGCCGTGCTCAGAGAACAGTCGAGCCAGCCGGCCGTCACTGAGCAGATCATCCAGTGCAGGAGCCCTTCCTTCCATACGACTACTATTCCGCATTCCCGCCCCTCGCTTTGCTTGGCGATGCTAATTGCCAAATTTTGCGGCTGATCACCTGCTTCTGAGCAGTCAGAGGCAGCAGCGGCTTCACTGGCCGCACCCCCGGGGTGCTGGCCTAGACACGCCTAGCTACGTTGTACCAAGGCGTGTTGTGCCACCTTCGTTCGGCATCGTCTCGGACGTGAATGGGATGTTGATATATAGGCTCCCGTCGGGCCTGCAGCAGTAGTGAATGCCGCCTTGAGCAAGCAAGTCGTCCACAAGGTCGCCGACGCTCTCGAATACCGCCTTGTCAGTCCACTTGCCATAGTCTTTCGCGATCTCCTTGAGTGCATTGTCCAGGCGCGTGAAATACGGCGCGAACCAGTGCCCTTCCAACGCCTCGGTGGTCCTGGCCATCTCCGACGCGTTGCGACCCAGGCCTCGGAGGTTGCCGAGGTGGTACGCAGCGAACTTCATCAGGTTCCCATATGCGACGTAGATCTCGCCAAGAATCTGGTCAATGCTGCGGTGAATCCGGTATGCCATGATGTGGTCGTTGACCTGCTGCCTCGTTTCGCGCAGGCACTTCAAGAACGTGTCTTCGTAGTTTCCCGTTGGCGCGGTGCCGAGACCAGCGCTCAGCATGGTCGCTGCGTACTCATCCCAGCAAGCGAGAATGACCTGCCACCGGTATCCGATCCGGGCGTTGGCATGCGCCGTTCGCAACAGAAAACCGGGAAACGCGGTGTCGAACTTGTACGTCACTTCGACGTGAGCGCACTCATGGGCAATCGTGTGTAGGACGAAGCCGAAGCTCTCGTGCTTGAAGTCCTCCAACGGAGCTATGTACGCGGCGTGAAGAACAATGTGGCTCTTCAGTGTGCCGTCGCGAATGACTGACGGAGTCATGGCGATGCCCACTACATGCGTGTCAGAAGCCGTAAGACGAAATGTGGTCTCGTAGCCCCGATCGAGGTCAAGCAGAGCTTGAGCGTAGTCATACGCCACGGTCACGCCGTCAAGTCGGCTCAAGTCCAACTGCCTGCTGAGTTCTCGCACGCATGTTCCAATCAACGCCCCCACCTGCCTAGCCCGATCTTCGCTGTCAAAGGCTCTCGCGCTGACGACGAAGCTGTCTGGCGTGGTCGTCGGTCTCGTCGCTTGTTCGACGGTCTCGGACATTGTCAATTCGTCCATAGAGTTGTCCCTTTAGGCAAGATGCCGACATCGTGCCATAACCCCGACGAGTGCCAGATGGTGCGTCAGAGTCGGGTGCGTAAACGCGACCCAGCTTGATTGAAGGCATGTTGCTCCAATCGACGAGAAACACTGCGCTTCAGAGGCGATATGCCAGCCTCACCATTGGACCTTTAGCCCTGCCGCGTTCGGGGCCAGCGGGCTGGCCTGGGGCGTCCACGTGATGCGGGGCCGAATCGGTGGAAGGTCAGGGCGTGGAACGGGAACGCCGTCCACTGCCCACCGCGCCAACCGGCCGCCCGGAATGGCGGGGATGACGACGCCAGCCTGCGCGTAGACGCGCGCGCTGTAGCGCGCTCCGGCGATTCCGGTGGTGTTTCCGGTGTTGTAAGCCGACAAGGCGCCGCGCAGCGACCCGCCTGATTGCGACCAGGCGCCCAGCAGGATGATTTGCGCCGCGTGCAGATTGCTGCAGGGGTCAAAGACCTGATCGGCATCCAAGCCCAGGGCGGGCAGATTCTTGCTGTTGATCTGCGCCAGACCCAGATCAACCGAGTGTCCCGCCTGGATGAGCATGCGGGCGAGCCTCGCCGCTGAGGCCAGACTTGCGGGTCGGTAC
>JAKAXI010000018.1 GCA_021816665.1 Bacillota bacterium
TCTGGTTGGGAGGACCACAGGCAACCGCCAACGTCGTCGCGACGTTGATTCACCAACCGATCGACGACTATGCCCTGACTCACTTCGGGGGTCTGGTGGACATTGTCAACACCGTTCACGGCATTACTGTCAACGTACCAGAACCTATGCACTACAACACGGGTGACAAGCGATACGGAATGATTAACTTAAATCCCGGTGTCCAGACATTAAACGGGCCGCAAGCACTCGGTTTCGTGCGTTTCCGCGAAGACGCTCTCGGAGACATCGGTCGCACCGAGCGACAGCAGGTTTTTCTGCAAGCTTTGGCGACCAAACTGCTGCAGCCAGCTAACATCCCGCAACTCCCAACACTTGTGCGTGAGTTTTATCGTACGGTGCAGACTAACATGAGTGTGCTGCAAATTTTGAAGTTGGCCTCTGATGCTGGTCAGTTCAAGACCTACAAAATCATTCATGAGACCTTGCCGGGGTCGTTTCATAACCCGAACCCGAACATCCCTGGTGACTTAAGCTACTGGATTGTCAATCCAAACGAAGCGAAATGGGCCGCACAGCAGTTCTTTTACAATGGTGTAGTCCAGTCCAATCCCATTCAGGACCCGTCCTTTACGCAAAACTGGACCCCACCGACTACCCCTTCGACCAATCCCAGTTCAAACGGCACGGGCTCTGGGAACACAGGCGGCAGCAATTCTGGCACTACATCTAACCAGTATTCTCCTGTTCCGTATTCGGTTAACGTATCGTCAGCCTATGTGCGCTCTGGACCAGGAACCAACTACAGGATCATTGCTTCTGTGCTACAGGACCAGACTGTGCAAGTGATCGGTACATCCGGAAAGTGGGACGAAATTGAACTCAACTCTACGCAGACCGGATACATCGCCGGTTGGCTTGTGACGAAGACTTAGAACAACCTTTGAGTATCACGGAAAGAGGCCCAGACCATTGTCCGGGCCTCTTCATATTTTCAGACTCGTTTCTTTATCTCACGTCCTCGTGCGTCACGCGAATCGTAGTTAAACCAGACCGCCGTTCATCCGGTGCCTTCCACGTCCACTTGTTATTAGCGGTATAGCTCCAAACAGTCGACACAACGATACCGATAAACTGTCCTAAGACCGCATCTCCATGCCACCACACAAGCAATTTCACGAAGAGGGCAGTGACCAAAATGCTGATTGCGGAGATGATCATAAAAATTGGAATCTGCAGCATCCGCCGCCACTTAACGGGATGTGCATGCCCGCGCCAAGTCAGGTTATCGTTCCACAGGTAATTGTGTCCCATGGCAATCAGCGACGCTATGACAGAGGAAGGGATTTCTTTGAGATGAAATCCATGGTACAAAATAGCCATCACGACAAGGTTGACAATCGTACCGAGACCGCCGACAAAGCAAAACAGGTAAAAACGTCTGTCGTCGGGACTTCCCCACACCATCCGTCCCAAGTGATGCAGGTAGTTCCACTGTTCCCGAAGGCTCATCTTCGACTGTCCGGCGCTTCGGTCCTCAAACTGGTATGGGATCTCGTGGACAGTTTCATAGTGGCCTTTCACGAGCACTTCCATGAGAATTTTCCAACCGATCGGACTCAACTCGACACCCTCAACAACTTTCCGGCGCACACCAAAGAAGCCGCCTGTGCAATCGGAAATGTGTCGCAGCCGTTTCAGCGCGATGCGCCCCAGCGTGCGAGCCGTCCACGAAACGACCTTGCGAAGCGTGCTAAGCCCGCCATCCGAGCCGCCAGGAACAAATCGACTCGGGATGACAACATCGATTCCCTCCTCTAGACGCTCCACCAGCACTGGCAGAACTTCAGGCGGGTGCTGCAGGTCTGCATCCATGACCACCAAATGCTCTGCCTGCGACCGATGGAACCCTTCCACAACCGCGGTCGCCAGTCCACGCGCTTCTTCCCGGTGGACGTAGCGTACGGTGTCGGGGTACTGCGACGCCAGTTCCTCAAGCACAACTGGCGTGTCATCACGACTGTCGTCGATAAACCAAATTTCATATTGAATGTCCCGCCCACTCAGTGCGGCCGAGATCCGCTCCACCATAGTTCGTACATTTTCGCGCTCATTGTACGTCGGGACGATGATGCCTAGCTGCACAGCGGTGTTCCCCTCTCTGCCGAACGCTGTTCACGCCGGCACCCAACAGTTTATCCCCCGATTGCCACGTTGATTATACCACCATCATGCAACTGTTGTGATAAGGTTATCACTAGATCCGATGGGTGATAGTGTCATCCGTAGACTCAGCATCTGTTATAATCCATTCGACGGCTTCTAGCAAATTGTGCGCAGAGTAGTTGGCCTTCGTTTTGATTTTGATGCTGCCGTGAACAATGCGCACCGTGCGTACGCCGGCGGCGACTCCGGCGGAGATATCTGTTTCCCGATCTCCTACCATATAACTGTGCGGGAGTGAGAAGTGAAGCGTTCTTTGCAACTGCAACAAGAGCCCCGGCTGTGGTTTGCGGCATGTACAGCTTGCGTGTGGGGCGTGTGTGCAAGAAGCTATGGCGTCCAGCTTTGCACCTTTCGCAGCGAGTTGTGCCGTCAGGGCGTCATGAACTTCCTCTAACTGCTCATCTGTCATGTATCCAAGGCCAACCCCGCCCTGGTTTGTCGCCACACAAACCAAAAACCCCCGCGACTTCAAAAGACGAATCGCTGGGGCTATTTCGGGGTATAAAATTAGGTCCTCTGGCCGGTTTACTGCGCGGCGAAACTCATTGATTACCCCATCCCGGTCGAGGATGGCAGCCCTCTTCACGCGTTCCCACCCACCCGGTTCAGGTACGCCGTGATGGCAGCCATATCGTCCTCCGCGAAGCCGGCCGCCTGCGCTGTCAAATACGACGCGTATGTAGCAAACAGCGCCGGCGCAGGGGCAGAGACCATCGCAACCTGTTGCAACATCAGCCCTAAGTCTTTCACCATATGTTTGAGTGAAAACGCAGCAGGGTACTCGTCATTCAGCCACTGTGGACGTTTTGCCGCCAGCGTCGGAGACCACATCGTGGTGTCTTCCAGGACTTCAAGGAACGTGTCCCGGCCAAGGCCAATTTTCTCCGCCGTAATCATGCACTCACCCGCCGCTGCCATCATCATCCCCAAAAACGCATTAATGCATAGTTTCATGGCCGAACCGGCCCCCACTTCGCCGATGTGAAGAGCGCGCCGCGACACGCAGGCGAAAACCGGCTGCATTTTGTTAAACGCCGCTTCAGAACCACCTGCCATGACAACTAGCGTGCCGTCCTCCGCGGGTTTGACCGTACCGGACACGGGCGCATCCATCCACTCGACACCGCGGTTGGCCAACTCGAGCGCAAGCTGCTTTGTTTCTGAAACGCCGATCGTGCTCATGTTCACAACCAGTGTTCCTGGAGTCAGTTCACTTGCTGCTCCGTCTTGCCCGAACAAAGAGTTGCGTACGGCGCTTTCATCAGAAACCATAAGGATTAGGATGTCTGCGCCAGCGGCCGCCTGCGCAGGAGATGAGACACGGGTACAAGCTCCAATGTCGCTCTCTCTTGGGGAGCGGTTGAACGCCTGAACTCTGTACCCCGCAGCTGCTATATTGCGCGCCATCGGCGCACCCATTTTCCCCAGGCCGATCCAACCGATTGTAAACGGCACGTGTCATCCCTCACTATCCGAATTTGGATTCTCCACGACTCGCTGTCTCTCTTCGACAATCGCGACAACTTTACCCATGATGCGGACGAACTCACCAGCATCATGTTCACCGAGCCTTGTGAAGATGTCCATCATGTTGTTGCTGCGCAACTTTCGAATTTCGTCAAGACGACTTTGTCCTTGAGAGGTGATCGAAACATAGACTACACGTCGGTCTTCACTCGATCGCGTTCGTTCCACCCACTGCGAACGTTCTAGTTCGTCACACACCTGCGTAACAGCACCTGGGCTCAGTCCGGCCACTTTGGCGATGTCAGATGCCTTTGCGCGGTTACAATTGTTCAGGTACCGGAGAATAAACATCTGGCTCGCCGTCATGTTGAATTGTTTCAACACGCGGTCATGACTCATGATGCGCTGTAATCGGGCCAGCAAGTCCTCCATCTGCTGCAAGTATGTTGTGATTTCAGAAGCGTTCACGTGGGTCACCCCTGTATCTTCAGTTGTAGTTCAGGCATTTCGTCGTATCTGCCTGTCCTTCATTTTAGCAGTTTAATTAAATTCGATACAGGTACATTCAGCATATCTCAGTAGGTGATTCGTCATGCGCTTGGCCCAACATGAAAAAAAGAGGCCAGCATAGCCCCTTCAGAAAGTTATGTAGAAAAGTACGACGCCCCGTTTTGCCGTGAAGCCGAGCGGTTTTCAACCTGCTTCTCGCAGGTGGGTGTTCTGACGCGAAGTCCGCAAGTCCACTCGAGGGTGGCGTGTGCTCGCTTTGCCAAGTCGCGAACTCCCTGTACATATGCATCGGTTAAAACCACAGGTGCTTCACCAACAGCACAGGTAACGTTGTAGAAGCATCATACCACACAGTTGTTCCCATCGCGACCCCAAATATCTGGGATCCAATGAGCGCCGCTGCAAACTTTCATGCAGCGACGCTCGAATACAGCTATCACGTTTACCTCGAAATCAGCACTTACTGTAGCCGCAGGCTTCGCACTCGTAGCAGCCGCCTGTATGCACAAGCGAGTGCTGATGACAGTTCGGACACAAGTCCTTGCCCACGGAATAGGAGCGCAGACTTGAACCTGCGGACAGTGCACCCTCCGCTACCGCATGTGAGTTATCTTCCAACGAAGCCGTGTCTTCTTGGGTGGACGCCCACTCTGAAAACGCAGCCTTGCGCAGCGGAAATGTCTCGGAATGCTCAATCAGCGCTTTGGCAATGGCATCAGGTACTGATGTAATGCGGTGTGATCCAAAGCCCACTGAATTGGACCCTCCGATGCCGGAGAAGTGACGTACCAACTCCGCTTCCTTGTTGGGATTGCGGGAGTCGCGCAAGTAGAGCGTGATGGCTCGTCCCAAAGCCTCATTGGAGGCGTATACGTCACTCCCGGCCTTGCCGATGTTCACGAACATTTCAAGGGCGACATGCTCATCCGGATCGTCGTTAATCGTGATGTACGCTTTTCCAAGCGGTGTGTCCTTGCGGTAAGTCGCACCGTACAGGACAGCAGGCCGTTTGCGTTTCTCATAAACTCCGTGCTGCGAAGTAGCGATCGGAGTCTTCGTGGCGGCCACAAGTGACTGTGCTGCTTGTGTTGCAGCTTCGTTCTCAGCCCTTTCGGTTGCGGCCTGAGTCTCTGTCTTGTCTTCTGATTTTTCGTCCTTCAGCGACAGCACCTGTTCCGAACGCGAACCGTCGCGGTAGATAGTGACTCCCTTACACCCAAGTTCGTAGGCAAGGTCGTACAGCTGTTTTGTGTCTTCCACTGTGTACGAGTTTGGTGCGTTGCATGTTTTCGAGATCGAACTGTCAATCCACTTCTGGAGTGCGCCCTGCACTCGGACGTGATCTTCTGGAGATAACTCCATTGCGGTTTGGAAGTACGACGGTAATTCACTCGTATCTGGGTGGGCATCGTAGTACGCTTGCACAATCGCAGCGTTCTCCTCAAACATACCAAGGCGCGAGTTACGGAAGTACGACCACGCGTAGTACGGCTCGCAGCCTGTAGAACACCCGACCATAGTGCCTGTGGTACCCGTTGGAGCAATGGTCATCGTCGTGACATTGCGGATCCCATACGTCCGCACAGCCTCTGCCACATGCGGCCGTTCAGCAGACATTTGCTGCATGTACCCCGATTGTAGAAACAGATCCGCGTCAAACGCGTCAAACGGCCCGTTCGTTTTCGCAAGTTCGACGGACTCCAGATAGCTCCACTCGGCCATCATCCCCATCAGCACATCGATGAAACGCACAGATTCCTCTGACCCATAGCGGATTCCACAGTAGAGCAGCAGGTCATGCAAACCCATGATGCCAAGTCCGACTCTGCGTTCCGCCATTTGGTTACGGCGATTGGCTTCAAATGGGTAGTAGGTCGCATCAATCACGGCATCCTGAAAGCGCAGGCCGCTGCGCGTCGTTTCCTCGAGTTCCTCCCACTTTACGTGGTGCAGTAAGAACTCGGCCTGGTCGTCGTCAAAGTGCTTTTGCAACCAACTGCGGATCACGGCTTCCTTCCCGGCATCCGCGAATTCTACTCGCTCGCCAGAGTCGGCAAATCCGGCGGCAAAGCGGCTGAGTACCACTGCCCCGAGGTTACAGATCCCGTTTGCCGGCAGCGGTTGCTCACCACATGGGTTGGTCGCGACTAAGGGGTTAAAGTAGTAACTGTTGCTCATGCGATTGGCCCGGCCGAGGAAAACCACTCCCGGCTCCGCAGATTTCCAGGCAGAGGTCACGAGCTCGTTCCACAGTTCGTTGGCTCCCAGCTGCGCCGTCACCTCAAATGGCTTTCCTGCAGCGCTCCACGCGTCAAAATCGCCCTTAAAATCAGCTTCCTCACTCTTCGGCACAAAACCGATCTGCCACATCTCGCCTTTTTGCTTTGCTTCCATGAACTGCTCAGAAATCCCGACAGAGATGTTGGCCCCCGTTATGACTCCGTCAACTTGTTTGCAGCGGATGAACTTCAAAATGTCCGCGTGGCGGTCGTTCAAGATGAGCATTAGAGCACCACGGCGAGACCCACCCTGCAGTGTCAGTTGACATCCAACGCTCATGATCTCGCCAACGCCAACTGGGCCAAAGCCATCACCGAACACCTGGTTGCCCTTGTCGTAAAGTTGACCCCAAGAAAACGCGCCCGAACTGCGGCCGTTCACTCCGCGAACGTAGCTGTAGCGTGGGCGAAGTGTGGAAAGGATGACCGACACGCGCTTTCCTTCCTGCATCCGCTCCCACATGTCTGCAAGCGCACCTGCAATCGTTCCGCGCTGGTCGCCTGGTAGCACGGTCGACCCGACAATGTCCGACACGACCAATGCTCCACTGGCTAAAATCTGTTCGTAAAGGTCCTTCGCTGACACCGTTTCACCGGTCACGACGGGACGCCCGTCCTCTTCCCAGTCTTCCAGGCGACCGTTCCACACAACGTCATAGTCGGCCGCCGTGGTATCGGGAAACCGATAGGTCCACTCTGCTTGTTCTTCTACAGCGCGCAGGAACGCACGGTTCACACGTACGACCTTTGTGCTATGCGGATATGCGGCTGCAAGGAAATCGAGTAAGTCCGCGTGCCACACATCGAGCACGAGGTGCAACTGGGACATGCGGGATTCATCTGAAACCGGAACAAGCGTGCCCTGTGGCGGAATTCGTGACAAGTTCATTCCGACGCCCCCGCTGCGGGCCTGAATTTCCAGGGTTTGTCCAAAAGACTCCGCGTAATCACGCAGACTCGGGCCGACGCTCGGGATCACAAAGCAGTTATAACTCGTCGTCTGCATTCCAGTTCCCATCGAAGCGTTGATCCGCCCGCCTGGAACGTATCGCCAATGACTCTGCAGGTTGTAAAACTTCTCTTCCCACACCGCCGGTTCTCCAGTGACCGACGCAGCCCCCCGAGCAACACGCCGCCACATTTCCCTTGGTGAGGTTTCAGAGAGCACATCTACCTGCTGCATCGGCAGCTCTTGGCTGGCTCCATCCTTTAGTGCTACGGTCACTTGCTTAGTCGTTGTATCAATTGACGTCACGCGTGCCAATTCGTGGTACGCACGTTTGGTGTCGAGGACCGCCACAACCAGCGAGCCAACGGCAAGTGTCTTTTTCTGAACATCCTTGAGCAGGTAGCGGTCAGCTACAATCCGTTCTCCAGTTGCGCCGAGCCAGTCCTCTGCTGTGAACGGCAACATGCTTTGTTCAATCATTTGTCCCATTTACGTACCCTCCCAAAGACCCGTCGCAGCCGAAAGAAATCCAGTTACGATGAAAGGTAGTATGATGTCAGTTGCGTTTTTTGTCGGAACTTTCGCTCAACAAGGACAGTACCTCTTGAGCCAATGTAGCCACGTCGCGGAACTCTCGATAGACACTCGCAAACCGGACATATGCCACGCCATCAAGTTGTTTTAGCGCCTCCATGACTCGCTCGCCAACGACCGACGAGGGGACCTCGCGCTCGTATTCCAAGCGCAGGTCACGATCGATCTCCGCGACAACTGCCTCTACCTGCTCGGTAGAGATGGGCCGCTTTTCGCACGCTTTGAGGATACCGCGATACAGTTTTTCAGTCGAAAACTGTTCCCGTTCGGCATTCTTCTTCACTACCATCAAGGGGCGCTGTTCCACCCTTTCGTAGGTGGTGAAGCGACGAACACACTCGTCGTTGGCACACTCCCGCCGACGTCGGATCGCTGTGCCATCCTCGCTCATTCGCGACTCGAGCACCCTGGAGTTCTCTGACTGGCAATATGGGCAACGCATCCGTCCGCCTCCCTGCGAACGAAGCAACGACAGCGCCCTCGATGTCGGTGTAACTGCTGAGAGCCTCGCTTCGTACGCAATTCTGCCATCCGCGCTATCGACTAGCAATTGACGACCGTACGCGGTTATGTACACGGACACCAAGCAAACGGTGCAACTAGATATAGCGCACGTAACGGTCACAACGACGATTATACACACTAGATGTGTGGCTATCAAGACTACCAAGTCCAGTGTTGCGCCGTTTACAAAATGGCGGTTTGGCCGCGCGGGACAAGGCCTCAGGGGGATTTTGCGTGATCCCCAGACAAATATATTTTTTTGATCAATCACCACCTACAGGTCAGCGACAGAGTCAACCACGCAGTCCGCTTCCGAACCGTCAGTTGGCAATGGGACCCCGGAGCGAACCTGAATCGCCCTGACACCAGCAGCGAGTCCCGCCCTAATGTCCGTGGCTGCATTGTCACCAATGACCACAGCTTCCTCGACTTCTGCAGAAAAGCGCTGCAGGGTGTAGCGGACGAAATCAGGATTGGGCTTACCTGCGACGACCGGTTCGATCCCGGTCACCGTTGTCACGAAACTGCCGAGGGCGCCGTTCCCCGGTACAAATCCATCGTTGCCCGGTAAACGCGCGTCGTTGTTCGTAAGCATGTACCAGCCAATGCGCACGACTTGGCGACAAAACCACGTGAGTGTGCCATACGTGGCAGTTGGGTCGAGCCCCATGACAGCTGCGTCGGCAACATGACTTACGTCCGTGTCTCCGCTTGATTCAGGTTCTGCAGGTGGCCTGACAAGGACAAAGCCCTGTTCGCTCAGAGCCCATTCCAGCCCACTTTGACCGATGTACGCAACCTTTGCGCGCGCTCCCACCCGTTTTGCTATGATGTGTGCGGCAAACTGCGCGGAAGTGCTGACTTCATCCACTTGTGCGCCAATTCCGCAAGCCGCCAGATACGACACCACCTGTTCGGGTGTTCGCGTTGCGTTGTTTGTGAAGAATACGGGGCGAATCTTTCGATTCCGGATCCGCTCGACGAACTCCGCAGCACCCGGTATGGCCGTCGATCCGCGGCACAGCGTTCCATCGATGTCAAGCAGCGCGATCCGCACGCTCTCAAGCATCGGCTCAGAGCCCTCCGTCTCTCTCTGGAGGCTGCTCAGTTATACCTTCAAGCGGCGGTATTTTGAGGTCGATGAGCGGGTCTGGCTTCTCAGTCTGAAAATCGACAGCGGGTTCGACGGTTCCGGTACGGGCGTTGACAGCGCGAGCCATCGCAAACAAGAGGTCCGACAACCGGTTCATGTATTTGCGCACCGCCGGATTGACTGGTTCGACGCGAGACAATGCGACAACATCGCGTTCAGCGCGCCGCGCCACAGTGCGAGCGACGTGCAGCATGGCCGCTGCGGAGTGACCGCCCGGCAGGATGAATTTCTGTAGTGGCGGGACCTGTGCCCAAAGCACATCGATCATGCGCTCAAGCAAGTCCACGTCTGTCGACTCAATATATGCAGCATCGCGTTTGTCCTCTGGTGTCGCGAGGTCGCGTCCGACATCAAACAGATCGCGCTGGACTCGTTCGCCCATGCGCACGATGTCGGTGAACTTGTCGTCCCCCGTCAACATCGATAGCGCTGCACCTAGCACAGAATTTGTCTCGTCCACTGTCCCGTAGACATCAACCCGACGCGCGTCTTTATCAATCCTCCGACCGTAGATGAGACTCGTCTGCCCCTCGTCCCCTGACCGTGTGTAGATATGCATGGGTGCACCCCTCCAAAGTTCTCTCGAGGTCACGTTAGCACCGCGCATCGTCTCGTGCAACGGAGGCCGACGCATATCTTCGTTGTTCTCCTATCACTTGACTGAGCCGACGGCTGTGCCCACAATGTCAGGTGTGATGAATAATCAGACCGTTCCCAGCGACAACCGAATCGGCATCATCGACCTCGGGTCGAACTCCGCGCGCCTAGTCATTTATGAGGTCTATGCCAACGGCGGATACCGCCCGTGTTACCGGATGAAGCGCAACACTCGCCTCGCCCGTTTTCTCCAGCCTGACCACAGCCTGTCGGAGGAAGGTGTCACTCAGGCTGTTGCGGACGTGTCTGCATTTGTCCGTGTAGGCAGCTTGTACAACGTCACCCGTTGGATCGCGGTCGCTACCGCTGCCATACGGCAAGCCGCTAACGGCGCAGATGTACTGGCTCGAATTGAGGAGGCAACTGGCGTTCACTTTCGCTTGATCACAGGCCGAGAAGAGGCGTATTACAGTTATCTCGGCATCATGAACACTATGGAAATATCCGATGCAGTCCTTGTGGACGTCGGTGGAGCGAGTACAGAGGTGATGCTCGTTCGCGATCGCAGTCTCGTCGAAGCAATCAGCGTGCCGTATGGCGCACTGACGTTGACCCGTGCGTTCGCAAACGGACCGAACGAACACCAGGCTGCGCTCATCATGACGTTCATGAGCGACATTTTCGAGTCTATCGAATTTCTTCCTCGAGGCGTCGGACTTCCCGTCATCGGAACAGGCGGAACCGCTCGGTCGCTTGGAAAGATCGCACAACGCATGCAGCGCCGAGGCATCGACAGGTACCACGGCTACCAGATTGACTCGACCATTTTGACGCGGGTGTATGAGAGGGTCAGTCAAGGTTCAGCAGCGGAACGCGGTCGCTTCGCTGATCTCTCGGAGAGCAGAGCTGAGGTCATCCATGCAGGTGCTGCCGCTGTTTTGGCACTCGTCCAGTGCGTTCGCGCCCCTTACTTTTTGGTGAGCGGTAACGGACTTCGGGAAGGCGTGTTTTACGAACACTGGTTTCGTTCACAGGCAAATCCAGTTGTCCCTTCCGTACGCAGCCACAGCACAGAGAACTTTATGCGTTTGTTCGGAATTCACGTGGAGGCAGCAGAGCGCGTCGCTGCATGCGTTGAATACTTGTTCGGCAAGCTCGAGCCCCTTCATCACCTGCCCGCGCGGTGGTCTCAATTTGCTGCCGTAGCAGCCCGCGTCGAGCAGGCCGGGACGCTGGTCAACGTGGAAAAGTCCGGCCGCCACACCGACTACCTAGTGCGTTCTTCGTACCTTTACGGGTTCACACAAGAGGAACTTCTCGACATTGGGCAGATCGCCCTCGGAAAAGGGGATAAAGTGTATCGTCAGTTGTCATTGCTCGTTACTCTCTCGCGCACTTTAGTGTACGAGACGAGTGTGACGGTAGACGACATCGAAGTGAACGTGAAACCAAAGAAAGTCGTATTGCAACTGCCGCAGTGGGCGCCCATAGAAATAGGGCTGGAATCCGTTCAGAAGGCGTTTCTCAAACTGTTCGGGGCTAAACTTTCTATCTCGCAGAACAATCCGATGAAATAGTCATGGCTCAGGTCGCTACTGCGGCGTCGTCAGCGGGATAATTTGCGCAAACGAACTCTCTTGCCGCGCTGCGTGTTCACACGCCTCGGCGTAGAAACGCATCTGACTTCCAATCGAGTCGCCATCTTCCGTTACTTTGACGTACTCCCCCGATGGCAGAAGTTCATAGCGGTTTACGTTGTCTGTCAGCTGAACATCCAAAATGTGACGCAGACGCGCCTTCAGGTTGTCTTGTACGACTGGAAACAACAGTTCCACCCGGCTAATCATGTTTCGCGTCATCCAATCTGCGCTTGACAGATACACCTCGTCTGCTCCTCCACCGCGGAAGTAAAAGATGCGACTGTGTTCCAGAAAGCGCCCGACAATGCTCGATACCCGAATGTTTTCACTGACTCCTGGCAATCCCGGGCGCAGACAACAGATTCCGCGCACCAGCAAGTCAACTTCTACACCTTTGCAAGACGCCTCGTAGAGCGCCACAATGATGTCCTTGTCCGTCAGCGAGTTCATCTTCGCAATGATTCGCCCAGGATTTCCTGGTGAACTGGTCTCAATCTCGCGGTGGATCAACTCCAGGAACCGACGCTTTAGACCGTTCGGCGCAGTCGTCAGGAGACGCCACTGAGGAGTCGTTGCATGCCCGGTCAGGTGATTAAAAAAGGCAGATACGTCGTGACCAAAGTCTTCTCGGGTCGTAAACATCCCGATATCAGTGTAGACGCGCGCAGTCACTTCGTTGTAGTTGCCAGTGCTCATGTGCACGTATCTTCGGATACCATCCCGCTCTTTGCGCACCACGAGCGCAACTTTGCTGTGGGTTTTTAACCCAACCACGCCGTAAATCACATGACAACCTGCTTCTTCAAGCTTTTTCGCCCAGACGATGTTGTTTTCCTCATCAAACCGGGCCTTCAACTCCAGCAGGACCGTGACTTGTTTGCCGTTCTCTGCTGCTCGAGCGAGGGCGCTTACGACAGGCGATGAGCCGCCAACCCGATACAACGTCTGTTTAATGGCAAGTACGTCTTTGTCGTCCGCAGCGCAGTCGATGAACTGTACAACGGGATCAAAGGACTCATATGGGTGAAACATCAACACGTCCTGTTTTGCGATCGTCTCAAAGATACCTCCCTCACCCAAAAAGTCTTGCGGATGCTGCGGGTGGATCGGTGGATAGGACAGAGAACCGTCATCCACCCACAGGTTCAGCCGTGCCAGAAAGGTCAGGTCAAGGGGGCCATTGATGCTGTAGATCTCGTCTTCCTCTAGTTCCACCCAGTCCCACAGTGCTTCCAGCAAGGACGGGCTCATGTCGGCAGCCACTTCGAGCCGTACCGCATCTCCTCGCCGGCGCTTCTTCAGCTCCTTTTCGATCTCTTCCAGCAGGTCTTCGGCACTTTCCTCGTCGACATTGATATCGGCATTACGTGTGATGCGAAACGCGGCTGTTTCTAACACCTGGTTACCTGAAAATAATGTCTCGATAAACGTTGTGATGACATCTTCGAGGAACACAAAAGTCTGCCCTCCGTCCTCTGTCGGAACCTCCACACAGCGCGGCAAAACCGACGGAACCTGAACGACAGCGAA
>JAKAXI010000019.1 GCA_021816665.1 Bacillota bacterium
TTGGCTACGGCACGGTTGGGTTTTGAAAAGGGCGGTCTTCCCATTCGGTGACCGCCCACTGTGTTACAGGTTTTCAGTTAAGAGACGTCGCAAGCCCAACCTCTCAAGCGACCATGCGGTTCCACGACCGCGCCTGGTGAATCAAAACAATAGCGACACACTACCAAGAACTCTGAATCCTGGTGTTACCCGCGCAACCTGCTAACTGACATATTATACTGGGGTATGTTATTCCTTGTCAAGTAATGGGCGGAGAATTGGACAATTGATACGGCCAATGTCACTTGATGATGAAATTTTCGAAACAAAATTGTGTATTTTATGTGACTTTCGGTGTATGATTTTTAAAAAGGCCGACTATTCAAATATTATCGGAGGGGACGGGCGTGGCGACACACACCTGGACCTGTGGCGACTGGGTAGAGTTTGTTCCGTTAGCCGCGCAGGACGTGCTCACTGGATACATATTGGACCTCCCAACGGACACAAATGTTTGTAAAGTCTACGTGCCGAGTCAAAGAAAAGTGTTCATAGTGCGGCGTGAACAACTGGATGCTTCCCCTCAGATGCTGCACCTCGCCGACATTCCGGCATTGATTGATCTGTCTCTTGATTTGCGCGACGAGATCTGGTTTGAACAACTTGTCTCGTTTGAGCCACATCAGTGCGTGAACGGTGATTTCCGCTTTCTCTGGATTTTCCTTCCCCTTCTATCTGTGTTTCTATTTTTCGTTTAGGTTACGTACCGAACAAGTTTACAGTCGTAGCCTCGTACGGCAAAGTTATCCGTCGCGGTGAACTGTTCTGCAGACACGTGCGTCTTTTTGTGGAAGATTAACTGCAGAGAGGTGAAGACGGGTGACGCACGAGCTCGCATCGGCTGTCATGACGTGGGGATATGTCGCGATCTTCTGTGCAATGTTGTTAGAGAGTGCCTGTATTCCCCTGCCGAGCGAGGTCATCATGCCGTTTGGGGGATTTCTGGCAGCTGTCGGTCATTTCAATTTTTGGGGAGTTGTTTTGGCCGGAACCGCCGGGAATGTGGTTGGGTCCCTGTTGGCTTACTTACTCGGACGATTTGGCGGGCGCCGTTTGCTGTTGCGGTACGGTTCCTATGTGAGGCTGAACCCTAGACATCTGAACAAAGCCGAACAGTGGTTTCAGGGACGTGGCGAAATTTCTGTATTAATCGGCCGGGTGCTACCGATTGTCCGGACTTTTATCTCCCTCCCGGCCGGGATGGGAAAAATGCGCGTGTCCAAATTTTTAATTTACAGCGCGATGGGCTCTCTGCCCTGGGTTTACGTGCTCACCTGGGCAGGCAGTGATCTGGGCCACAATTGGCGGCATGTGGCGCCCTTCGCTAATTTCCTTAGCATCTTAGTGGTAGTCGCTCTGCTGTTTTACATTATTAGTTTCTTGCGTCGTCGCAAGCGTTTCGATGATGTGGGTGAGCGCTCAACGATTGAAGATCAATGATCTAGTGGCGGGATGACTTTGCACAGTCCGGACAAAGCCCCTTAGCGACGACGTCGACGTGATCGACGCGATAACCGGTTTCGTTCGTGATAGCCTCTGCATATCCCGCCGGCATGATCTCAAAAATCTCATCGACACGTCCGCACTGCGTGCAGACCACGTGTTGATGAGCCTCTAAACGTGCGTCATACCTCGCGGCTCCGGATCCCATTCTTAACTCTTGGATGACACCGGCGTCTGTCAAATAGCGCAGCGAGTTGTAGACGGTAGCGTACGCGAGCTTGTGCCCTGCCTGTCGCAAGCGTTCCATGACATCCGCTGCAGTCGGATGATCGGCTGATTGGCTGACTATGTCGTAGACAGACTTGCGCTGTGGGGTTAAATGTAGGTTGCGGTACATGGAGCCGTCCCCCCGAATGTGAAAGATGGATTCATTCTAAATACAAACGGGAGTCCGTGCAACTGTGTAGGGGATGTACGGGAAGGAAGTTATGAAAATGTACGGGCGAGGATACGACTCACCCGTACAATCGTGATCAAAATGCTCGTGCGTACTGTGTGGGCACCTCTGGTTTGACGCCGAGGGCCTGCGCTGCGTGAATGGCCCAATATGGATCGCGAAGCATTCCACGCCCAATCGCCACCAAGTCGGCATCTCCGTTCGCAACGACTGACTCCGCCAGATGAGCATCCTCGAGGATACCGACAGCAGTCACCGGCACATTCAAAGCCTCTTTGATCGCCCTGGCGAATGGAACTTGATAGCCAGGGTAGTTGCCAGGTCGGCGTACGCCGGCATGGCCCTCTCCACCTGAGCTGACGTGGAACATGTCGACTCCGGCATCACGATACTTGCGGCAGATTTCAATGCCATGGTCGATATCGTATCCTCCATCTACATATTCGACGGCGGAGACGCGCATGAACAGTGGCATCGTCGGCGGCATGACCTGCTTTACAGCGTGCACGACTTCCACCCCAAACTGGGCCAAGTCTTGCCCGTAACGGTCAGAACGGCGGTTTGTCAATGGAGACTGGAACTGATGAATAAGGTACCCGTGCGCACCGTGTAACTCAATGGTGTCAACGCCAGCAGCGACTGCACGCCGCGCCGCCTCACGGAACATCTCCACGACCGCTTCTACTCCATCGGTGGATAGTGCTCGGGGCGTCTTGTACCCTTCATCCGCGTAGCGGATTGCTGAAGGCGCAACGGGTTCCTTTGCGTCCATCGCTTTACGGCCCGCATGAGCAATTTGGATGCCGACCTTTGCCCCGTATCCGTGGCATGCATCAATAATCCGCTGGAAAGCCGGAATTTGCTCATCGGACCACAGTCCGAGGTCCTGGTCAGTGATGCGACCATCGGGTTCAACGTCTGTCATTTCGAACAGCACCAATCCCGTGTCACCAATGGCTCGACTCGTCAGATGCGTATAATGCCAGTCATTGGGTTTGCCATCTTTCTCGGTCACCGAGTATTGACACATGGGAGCCATCACAATTCGGTTTTTCAGCGTGAGCCCATTGAGCGTGTAGGGGGTAAACAAGTGCGACATAGTTGCAGTCCTTTCTTTGTGAAGTGCTGCGCTGGTTTATCCTACAATTCCGGATAGCTGGGACACCAGATCGGCTTTTGGCCTGTAACCGACAATTTCCTTCACTGGTTTGCCGTCTTTGAACAACATCAACGTCGGAATGCTCATGATGCCGAACTGCGCAGTGGTTTGCGGATTCTGATCGACGTCGAGTTTTCCGACAAGCAATTGCCCTTGGTATTCGTCGGCGACTTCTTCCAGCACAGGGGCCATCATTTTACACGGTCCACACCAGCTTGCCCAAAAATCAACTAAAACGGGCTTGTCGCTCCCGATGAAATCAGCGAATGTTGTGTCAGTAACCTTATGTGTACCCAAAACTTTCCCCTCCAAGCGAAAATCGCGAAATGTTTGGGTTAGGCAGTTCCTCAGCCTTCCTGTGAACTGCTTCCCAAGCTATACTCACTTACATTAATATAGTACGTAGATTGCATGCGACTGTCAAATTTGGCGACTTAAGCTGCATATTGGTTCGCTAATCGGCGAACGTCGGATACGTAGAACATCGAGTGGTTATACAGGTACAGGGCGCCGGTTGGATTGGTGCGGTAGCCGTCGGCCGCTAACATGTGAGCACAGGTCCAAATCGCGTCGTAGACGTTGTTGATGTTCGGAGGCCCGGGGTGTCCGGGTGCCGTCACGGCATACTCGGCGAATGTTGACGGCATAAACTGCATGGGTCCTTCTGCCCCATCTACACTGATTTCAGGCGTTGTACCAAAATTGGTCTCTATATGGTGAATCGCTGCCAGTACTGTCCAAGGAATGCCGTAGTGCTTGCCGGCTTGCTGATACACGGAGATAAAGCGCAGGGGGATGCCGCGGTGTACCGTGTTCAATTGCCGGTGCCGCGTTGATTTCGGCGTTCGAGACTCGTGCCACGGTGCTCGTGATGTGTGGATCCACAGGGTTTCGCCAGGATAAATGACGCTGGAGTGCAGATGATTCCAAGTTTGGAGTTGGCGGACCGTCACTCCATACTGTACGGAAATCGCCCAAAGTGAGTTGCCGCGCTTCACGAGGTAACGGGTTTTAGGGATAGGATGGAAGCTGGTCGAATGCTCAGGCGGGATCACGAGGCGCTGGTGAATTTGTAGGATGTCGCTGGTGAGATGATTCGTGTGTTCTAGCTGGCCCACGCTTGTGTGGTGTTGCACGGCAATCGCCCACAGGGTGTCGCCTTTATGTACGGTCACAGTCGTTTCCGCTTTTGCAGTCGTCGTGATCACAAACAGGCTCGAAATCAGGCTCATCCATACGGCACAGATCAAAGCCAAAATCCCTTTGCTCTGACGCATACGTTGAATCCCCCTCCTTCGCCTCGAAGCGGGTGGGCCGGGAGTACGGCAAAAATGAATTAGAAGTCACTCACCTGCGCTCCCTTGAGGCGTAATTCAGCTCTCCGATGTCTGTCTGTTTGAAAAGTCAAGCTGTGTGACCATTGTACGTGGACTGGTCCGTCGGATATGACTGCCATCAGGAGCCGAATTGTTGGCGGTTGTAAATCTCTGTGAAAGGAGCGCGTGCGTTCCAGCCTGGCTGAGGGAGACAAAAACAAGGCCGGGCTGCCCAAATGGGCAACCCGGCCTGTAATACCTGCAGACTGTTTCGTTACTCTGGGCGTTCGTTCATACAACGCTCGCACTCGAACAAAATGGACTCAAACAGTTCATCAATCTCACTTCCGCAAACCACGCACTCTTTGCGACCGCCTACAAATTGACCAGAGAATTCAGTAGTGGACTCGTACGCTGATCCCGTGTTCATCGGCTTCGCCCCCCACGAAGGATTTTCTACATTGTATTATAACAGTGTGGAAATGTGAAGATGTTGTTATACTACATCGATAATTGTTCATAATATTTGAATTTATTAGGAGTTGCGCCGCAAAAAGGCGGAGTAGTCCTCAGGAGTATCGAGATCGGGGAAAGGCTCAGTTGAAAAGTCTACGTACTTGCACTGGTCGCGATGTGCGTGTAACACCGAGCGGCCACCTTCATCTCCGGAGACGGCACAAAGTTCTACATACAGCGACCGAGAAAACAATATCGGATGCCCGGGGACGCCCTGATAGCGCGCTTGCACGATTGGCGCGTCGGGCCCATTCAGATGTGTGCGTACGAGTTCGACAGGCATATCCGAGCGCAACTCCGGCTGGTCTCCGAGAATCACCACGGCGCAGTCAAACTGCCTTTCATCCGCCCAGCGAATACCAGCGCTGAGAGAGGTCGACATCCCCTCCCCAGCGCGGGGGTTCCACTGTACACCAACTGGGAGGTCGTTACAGACAGTTGCGACGTCAGGGAATTCAGGGTTGCAGATGAGCACTACTTGAGAGCGTTCCAATGCATCTGCAGCTTGGCAGGCCGCTGTCACAGTGCGTCGGATCACGGGTACCCCCTGTCCGTCCACCAGCAACAATTTTTGTTCCCTCATCCGTCTGCCAAATCCAGCAGCGAGGACAATCAAGGCGGAACTCGTCGGTCCTATCTGGTTGGTCACGAGTTGCACGCTCCGGGACTGACTCCTTCCGGCGCGACGGTAAAAGGCGCATTCGAGCGGGAGTGTAGGGGACCGGTCACGCTGCGCAGCGGGAGGGCATCTCGACCGCTAGTCTGTGCCTGAGCTTCCGCGACAATCGCAAGGGCAATTTCCTCTGGAGATTCGGCTCCCAAGTTCAGCCCGATCGGTGCGTACAGTCGTTTGATGTCTTCGGGAGAAAACCGTTCCCCTTGGTCTGCCAGTTCAGTGAGGATCTTGTCGGTCCGCTTCCGAGGTCCGAGTACTCCGACATAGGAGGCTTTCGACTTGAGCAAGTGGGAGACCAGTTGACGGTCGATCTCGTAATTGTGAGTCATTACGACCGCCACTGCACCAGCGTAGATCGGAATGTTAGTGTACTCCGTGCGCCTCACACCAATCACTTCTGCTCCAGGAAAGCGGTGCGGCGCCAACAGGGTTGGGCGATGGTCGATCACGCGAACGCGCCACTCAAGGAACGTCCCGATCTTTGTCAAAGGTGCCGCATCGGGACCGGCGCCAAAAACGTAAAGCTGTGGTCGTGGTGTAACAACTTCCACAAACACCTGGATGAAAACGCCGCTATAATTGAGTTCCACAAGACCTGGTGCATTTGCCATCGTCTCGTCAGGCGTGAGGTACAAAATCTGGCCGGGGCGGAAGCGCTCTGAATGAGACGTCACGACTGTAGCTACTGTATAGGTCTCAAGAGTTTCCACTTTTCGAGTGAATTCCAGTATCAGTTCTTCTGCCCCCGCCCGGTTCGCGACGGGATCGAAACACTGAATCAGCAGGGTTAACGCGCCGTTACATCCGACGCCAAGTCCCCACACTTCGTCGGCCTCATTGCGAAAATCGTACGAGACCTGCTTGGCTTCTCCCGTTTCTAAAACGGATTGCGCATGCAGAGCAAGGTCTGCCTCGACACAACCGCCGCTGACGACTCCGACGATTTGACCATCTTCAAGAACAAGGCAACGGGCACCTTCACGTTGGTACGTCGATCCGTCGACGGACAGAATCGTCGCGAGAGCTGCCTTGCTACCTGCTTTCCAACACTCTTGCAGCGCGGATAAAATATTCAACATTTGGTACCACCTCACGATCTATCATAACGCAAAGTCAAGGTGCCGCGACAGCTTTACGGGTATCCCCTCGAAGTGCGGTGCAGTCGACGATGCTGCAAGTCTCGCCACAAGCGTTCGAGGCTTCCCCAGCGATCAGCTGCGACGACTTCGTCCGCAGTTTGCCACAACACTTCAGCTCCTCTCGCCGATGGAGAATAATTAGGACGACCGTATGCCGGGTTCAACCAGATGAGCCACTGCGACATGAACGCTACCTGTTCCAGAGACCGCTTCAGTCTGGTCACGTCGCCTGTGTCTAGTCCGTCGGTGGCGACGAGCACAATCGGGCTGCGCCGTAGCCAGCGTTTCCCATCCCCTAAGCAGAAGTGTGTGACTGCTTCACACAAGCGCGTTCCGCCGGAAAAGTCTGGGGTCGAGGCCGCAATATCTTTTAATGCTTGGTCGGGGTTGCGCACGTGCAGTGCTCGCGTGATGTGTGTCAAACGCGTGCTGAAGACAAACGCTTCGAGGTCAACTCCCTGTTGCATCAAAACGTAAGCGAAGCGAATGAACATTCTACTGTACGGATCCATCGACCCACTCACGTCGCACAGCAGGACGACAGGACGTGGCTTTTTCACGCGTGTACGTCGACTGAAGTGAACGATGTCTCCTGTTTTAGCGGACTGCGCAATGGTATCGCGCAGGTCGAACGTTTGACCTCGATTGGAATGCTTGGTCCGACGACTGATGCGCATGACTGGCTCAATATCTAGGCCTGTCCGCCACAACTCCTGTTGTTCGAGTTCCGTCAACTCTGCGAAGTCTTTGGTTCTCAAGACTTCGTCGCGGGTTGCACCGATTTGAATTGACGCTGCCATCTGTTCATTTTCCGACTGAGGGTTGGGAGTTTTTTCGGGATCGTTTTGCCCCATCCAAATGACTTGTGGTTTGGCATTTCGATTTTGGCGCAATCGCGCGATGTTCGACAACAGCGTCTGATCTGACATCGTGCGGTCACCGCTCCGTGTGAGCATCAGAATAAACTGCTGCCAGGCAAGGTCAAACAAGGGCCATTGCTCCGCCCGCTGGACAACAAGAGAACGTAAGGCCGCTTGGATTGTTTTCGCATTCTCCACGCCTAACAGCAGGATCATTTGAGTCGCCAATGCCTCTTCTTCAGCGCCAATGAAAAAATCGAGTGTTCTTAACGAGCGCAGGAAGATGAGCAGATTACTCAGAAATGTTCCCGGCAGACGTTCTAATTCTTTCATGCGCGGACACCGACTTCGGCCAGCATGCTCTGGACATAATTGGATTCGCTGCCGATTGAGCGCGTCATGTGTTCCAGGTCATCTCGATACTTCAGCAGACATCCCAGTGTAGATTCAACTACTGGTGCAGAAAGCGAGTGAGCCGAAAGTGCGTCTAGTGCCTGCGCCCAGTGAATCGTCTCCGCTACCCCGGGTAATTTGAACAAAGGCTCGCGGCGCAGCCTGTGGACGAACGAACATGCTTGCAGTGCAAGTTGTTCATCTACCTGGGGTACTTTGCGCCGGACAATGGCGCACTCGTCTTCTAACGACGGATAGTCTACCCACGCGTAGAGGCACCGGCGTTTGAGGGCATCGTGGACTTCCCGAGTTCGGTTCGAAGTGAGCACGACCAGAGGGATCTCCTCGGCACGCACGGTACCCCACTCCGGAATTGTGACCTGATATTCAGCGAGCAGTTCGAGAAGATAAGCTTCGAACTCCTCGTCGCTGCGGTCGACCTCGTCTATCAACAGCACAGGGGCAGGTTGTCCAGGTTTGACGGCTGTCAGCAATGGCCGCTCGAGAAGAAATTGAGGTCCGTACAACCTGCCCTCTAAGACTTCGGTAAAGTGCTCGAGCCCGTTACTGTCCTTGTGAGCCACCTCGTTGTCATTCACTTGCTGGGTGTGGTACGCGGCCTCGGCGAGCCTGATGTGCAACAATTGGCGTCCATAGTTCCATTCATACAAGGCAGACTGCCTGTCAATTCCTTCATAGCACTGCAGTCGCACAAGGTCTCGACCGAGAACACGTGCCATTGCTTTGGCCACTTCGGTTTTACCCACTCCAGGCGCCCCTTCCAGAAAAACGGGACGTTCAAGTGTCAAGCCGAGGAACAAGGTAGTGGTTAAACTGGTAGACGCGAAGTAGTCGATTCTGCCAAGCGACGCCTGGAGGTCAGCAATCGAAGTAAAGGGGTTTTTCAGTTCCAGGACTCCTTCCTCAGACAGCGGCGAGACACGCAAACTGCTACGGTCTCGCCGTTCGCCTGCTGATTAGATACGTGCCTACGCGAGCTGACTCGCAAACACCCGTCGCAGTGCACGTGCTGTGTAGACTTGACAGAGATGCCTGCGATATTCCTCCGAGGCAAACAAGTCGCCCGCGATGTCACCGTCTGCTGCAGCTTGTGCTGCAGCTGCTCGGATGGTTTCCTCGGTTGGGGTCTGGCCCGCCAGGGCTGACTCCACTGCAGATGCTCTGTACGCTACCTCGCCGGCTCCTGTTATCGCGACGCGGATATGCGACACCGTGCCATCTGTACCCACTCCCCCGGCCGCAGCGACTCCCACGACCGCATAACCGGACGCCGGGTGAGGGTATTTTTCATAGACAGTTTGTGTACCGGGATCTGGTAAGACGAAGCTCACGTGTGTCACTAAACCGTGTTCTGGCAGTGCGGTGAGTAGGGGGCCGAGGAAATACTCGTGTGCCGGAATCACCTCGGTGCCGTCGAGCGTTGCGACCACAATTTCCGCGTCAAATGCGAGGGCGATTGCCGGCAAATCGGAGGCCGGGTCGGCGTGTGCAATGTTGCCTCCGACAGTGCCCCGATTGCGAACCTGCAGGTCGCCTACCTGTCGGGCCGCTTCAGACAATGCTGGCAGGGACTCTTGCACGACTTTACTGTGCGCGACTTCAGAATGTGTGGTGAGAGCGCCAACGATAAGACGGTCCCCCTCTCGCCTAACTCCGCGCAGTTCTTCTTTCAAACCGCCAAGGTCAACGAGTTTACTTGGGGTCGCCAGACGCATTTTCATGAGTGGCAACAGGCTGTGTCCGCCAGCGAGCAGCTTCGCGTCTTCGTGACTCTGAAGTTGGATCAGAGCATCTTGCAGGGATGTGGCACGTGAGTAGGCAAATGCGGACGGAATCATTCTGCACTCCCCCCGTTCCGAATGGCTGACCAAACGCGCTCTGGGCTGAGCGGCATCTGGATGTCTTTTACTCCGAACGGCCGCAACGCGTCCATTACCGCGTTCACGACTGTGGGTGTGGCGGCAATCGTTCCCGTCTCACCAATACCTTTCACACCAAGCGGGTTATGAGGTGACGGTGTTTCGGTAAAGGAAGTCTCGAACCGTGGGAAGAAATTGGCCCTTGGCATGGCATAGTCCATAAAAGAACCGGTCAGGAGTTGGGCCTGGTCGTCATAAACGGCCCCCTCGTACAATGCCTGCCCGATACCTTGGACAATTCCGCCGTGGACTTGCCCCTCCGCGATCATCGGGTTGATGACCCGCCCGCAATCGTCCACTGCAATATACCGACGCAAATGGATTTGACCAGTCTCCGCTTCTACTTCCACGACGCAGATGTGCGTACCAAACGAGTAAGTAAAGTTCGTCGGGTCGTAGAACGCCTGCCCTTCAAGCGCAGGTTCGACACCAGCGGGCAAGTTCCATGCCAAGTACGCCTGTAAGGTGACATCGTGAAAACTTGTGGATTTTGTGGGGATGCCTTTCACCTGAAACGAGCCATCGACAAACTCTACGTCCTCCGGTGCGGCTTCGAGCATGTGTGCGGCAATCTTTTTCGCCTTTTCTACCACGCGATCCGTTGCCACTGCGAGGGCACTGCCGCCGACAGGAGTCGTTCGTGATCCGTATGTTCCCCACCCCATTGAGATCCGGGCGGTGTCTCCATGCACGATCTCCACATCTTCCACGGGGATATGCAATTTGTCTGCCACAATTTGCGCAAAAGTTGTCTCTTCTCCTTGACCGTGCGGTGAGGCTCCCGTAAACACCGTCACTTTTCCTGTGGGATGAACGCGAACAGTGGAACTCTCCCACAGCCCTCCTTGAAAACCTACAGCTCCTGCCACCTGTGACGGTCCCAAACCGCAAATTTCCACGTAAGTCGTGACGCCGACTCCGAGGTACTTTCCTTCTTTGCGCAACTCTGCTTGTGTTGCGCGCAAAGTCTCATAGTCCGCAGTTTCCAACGCGTTGTGCAGGGCCAATTGGTAGTTGCCACTGTCGTATGACAGCCCCATTGCCGTCTCGTATGGGAACTGATCGGAGGGAATGAGGTTTTTCTGCCGCACCGCTACCGCGTCCATGCCGATCTCGGCGGCGAACAGATCGACCATCCGCTCGAGCAAGTAAGTGGCCTCTGGCCTGCCTGCACCGCGGTACGCGTCTGTCGGCGTTGTATTGGTGAAGACGCCATACACGTCTGCCCCTGCGTACGGAATGCGATAAGGCCCTGGGACGATGAGGCCAAACAGAATGGTTGGGACGCCCGGGGCTGCGGTCGACAGGTAGGCGCCCATGTTTGCGATCGCCCGTACCCGTATTGCAGTAATAGTGCCATCTTGCTTTCCTGCGATTTCAACGTCTTCAATGTGATCCCGGCCGTGCGTGGTAGCGAGGAAGTGCTCGCTCCGGTCTTCGCTCCACTTGACCGGTCTGTTTAAAACGCGTGCCGCGTGACAGACGAGGGCTTCGTCAGGGTAACAGGCGATCTTCGCGCCAAATCCACCGCCTACGTCTGTCGCGATCACGCGTAGTTTGTGTTCGGGGATGCCGAGGACTCCAGACAATAAGAACCGGTGAATGTGTGGGTTCTGAGACGTCGAATAGAGTGTCAGGTCGCCAGTGGACCGGTTATACTCGGCGACCGCGGCGCGCATCTCCATCGGATTCGGGATTAAACGCTGTTGTCTGAATCGGTGCCTGACAACAACCTCGGCTTGTTCAAAGACCTCGTCTGTCGCGTTTCCGGCACGCCAATGAAAGGCAATATTGCCGGGAGCGTCGTCATGCAGGAGGGGTGCTCCCTCACCCATGGCCAGTTCTTGGTCTGCAGTTGCAGGCAAAGGCTCGTACTCCACTTTCACTAGTTCTGCCGCGTCACGCGCTCTGTAGCGGTCGTCTGCAACGACCATCGCGACACCGTCCCCAACGTATCGAACGCGGTCGACTGCCAGAGCCGGGTGTGCAGTCGTCTTGATATCCGAGTCGGGGGGAAGCCATGCAGTGGGAATCGGGGCGACGTGACCTTCAATGTCGGCCCCGGTGAAAACTGCCACGACGCCAGGGGAAGATAGCGCAGCCGTTGTGTCGATACGCTTGATGCGCGCGTGAGCGTGTGGGCTGCGCACGACCTCTGCGTACAGCATTCCTGGCAGTTGAATGTCTTCCGTGTAGCGACCTTCGCCGGTAATTAGGCGAGGGTCTTCCTTGCGTTTTACGCGCACACCGATGCCTTGTACTTCAGCCATCGTTCACTCCCCCCCTTCCGTGACGCCCGTTGTTGCGGCCGCCTGAGTCTGCGCAGGAGTTGCATCAAACTGCTCAGCGGCTGCCTGAATAGCGCGAACAATGTTTTGATATCCTGTGCAACGGCAGATGACGCCTTCCAACCCTTCTCGAATTTCCGCTTCGGTAGGTTGAGGATTTTGCTTAAGCAGGCCGACTGCCGTGATCATCACCCCTGGCGTACAGAAACCGCACTGCAATCCGTGTTGTTCCCAAAACCCTTGTTGTACTGGATGGAGTTCCTCTATTGTACCGAGACCCTCCACAGTCGTTACTTCCTGGTCAGCTGCCTGAACGGTCAGGACTGTGCAGGATTTTACAGGATCGCCGTTAAGGAGAACGGTGCATGCTCCACATTGACTGGTGTCGCAACCGATGTGTGTACCTGTCAGGCCCAGCGAGTCACGCAGAAAGTGAACAAGCAGTTGCCTGGGTTCGATATCTCGTGTGTAGGTGTCGTTGTTTACCGTGATAGTGACCGAAGTCTTCTCCAATGCCAATGTTACACGCCTCCTACTACTCCGAAATTTCAGATTAACGTTGAGAGAGCGTAGCGCCCTCTGACAGGTTGACTCGCCTCCCCTGCTATGGGTGTATGACACCGTGTGCAAAACAGAACCAGTCGAACAGCAAAATAAGGTCACGACTGCGATGTCGTGACCTAGGTGATGCCCAAATTATAGGACAAGTACGAGAGTTTAGCTACCCTCCGATGTGTGACATTTCTACTTTGATTCGCCGTTTGGTTTCATCTGTGCGCTCTTCTGAGTAACGATCGCTCCGCCGGACCCAGACCCTGTGGATGATGTTGCGAATTTCAGCGTCACTCATGTCACTTCGTATCGGAGTCCGTAAATCCATGCCAGTGGAACCAAACAGACATGTGTACAAGAACCCCTCTGAGGACAGACGAGCCCGCGTACATCCGCTGCAAAAAGGGCGTGTTACCGACGCGATCACGCCGAATTCACCTGCTCCATCCGTATAGCGGTACCTTGTCGCGACCTCTCCGGGTTTTTTCGGCGGAACAGGCTCAAACGGCCATTTGTCTGCAATCGTGGCTAATATCTCGTCCGCTGGGACCACATCGTCGAGGCGCCAGCCGTTGGTATTGCCGACGTCCATGTATTCATTAAAGATCGAAAC
>JAKAXI010000310.1 GCA_021816665.1 Bacillota bacterium
AAAGTTTGAAATGGGGACCTTCAGTACGGCGAGGTCTGTAAACTCGTCGGTTCCGACGACAGTGGCATTCACGTGTTTCCCGCTCTGCAGTACAACCTCGACTTTGGATCCGCCAGCCACGACGTGGTTGTTCGTCACAATGTACGCGTAGTTGGCATTATTGGCGAAGTAGACACCAGAGCCAATATCTGATTCCTGTAACTGTGACTGCGAGTTAAAGTAGTTACTCACTGAAGTGTAGTTCACCACAGCAACCACGTCGGGTTCCACTTGTTTTACCACCTGAGTGATCTGGCTGTTGACATTGACGCTCACGTTTTGAGCCGTCGATGACGCCGTCTGGCTGACTCCGGACGACGGTGCAAGTCCGCTCTGTGACGCGAGGTACCCTGTATGCTGCTCAAGGATGGGCAGTGCTGCCAAGGTCGCACCTGATCCGACGAGTGCTGAGAGTACCACGACGCCAAGCAGTCGCCACGGCGCAGCATTCCTTCTTGGCTTCGTTGGCTTTTGGCCATCGAACTCCACTCCCATGGCCCTCTCCTCCTCACTTTTGTTTCGGCATCGCACCCACGGCAGGAACTGCGTCCTCTGCCTGTCGGCTGCATGCCAAGTCTTATCTACGGTATACCCGATGAAAATTGAAAAACACTAAAAACAGCGTGCAGGACTTTGCTCGCCACAGAGCGAACGAGGCAGGAATCATTTTTTCACTACAATATATTAACCGGCTCTGATTTCGACTAGTCTTCAATAATCCTGACGTAACGTTGTAGGAAGCGTATAATGTCTTTCGTTGTCTGGCCTTTCACACACATTGGAGGTGTTGGTCTCGTGGTGAAACGAGAACAAACACAAGTGAATTTGTTGACACGCCTCGACCGGATCCCGTTGACGAAAAGTGTGCTGGGACTGATTACACTGCTTGCCCTAGTTTGGCTGGCTGAGGCCTTTGATATAGGTATTGTTGGACCGGTGTTATCGACGCTTGAGAAGACGTGGTCGCTGCAAAATTGGCAGTCTGGCCTCCTGGCTGTGGCGTCCACACTAGGCGTTGTCGTCGGGATGATCCCCGCCGGTTGGCTCGCCGACCGCATCGGCAGGCGCCAGGTCGTTCTGTGGGGCATCCTCTGGTTCTCGGTGCTGACGCTCCTCGGCGCCGTTTCAGCGAACTACGGCATGTTGCTTGCAGTGCGTGTACTCGCCGGGATTGGTGAAGGTGCCGTTTTACCAATGCCGTACCTGTTCTTGTCCGAGTTTGTCAACCGGGGTCGCCGCGCCGTTTCCGTCGGTTATTCCAATGGCATTCTGACAGCTGCGTATGTGGTGCCGAGTCTCGCATCATTGTGGGCTTTGCACACGTTTGCTCCGGAAGTCGCGTGGCGGGTTCCCTTCTTGCTCGGCGGCATCCCGCTTCTGGTGCTGATCCCGCTCTATCTGTGGTTGCCGGAATCACCGCGGTTCTTACTCAAAAGGGGCGCTGAGAACAAGGTCGAAGCCATGGTTTGCAGATTAGAGGCGCAAGCACACCTGCCGCACGACACCACGTTATACGATGAGCAAATTGCCGCAGCCTTGGATGAGCTTCCGCCGACGAGTTGGATGGTAGCAAAGTCGATGCTTCGGGCACCCTATTTGGTACGCAGTGTTCTCGTCGTACTGCAGTTGACCGCAGCACTCATCTTGTTCTACATCGTGCAGGTGTTCGGGCCTTCGCTGTTCCTCACGCGCGGGTTTGGCACCGGCAGCAGCATCTTATACGCAGGCATGATGATGGTGACAGCCGGAGTCGGTTCGATTGTCCAGGGGTATTTGTCTGACCGCGTAGGACGCAAACGCGTACTCATCGCATACGCAGCACTCGCGGCCGCCGGTTGTATTCTGTTTGCGGCGTCGAGCGTACCTGCCTGGATGGTGGTCGCTGGCTTCCTGGCATCATTTTTCGGACTTGGCATTTTTCCAGTATCCAAGCTCAGTTCGGCTGAACAATATCCGACGGAGTTACGCGGACGTGGTGTATATTTGAACGAAATGATGGCTCGCACACTGAGTGGCATCGTGACCACGTACTTCATCCCGTTTGTCCTGACAGCGTCCGGCAGCACAGTGATTTTCATCGGGATTGCGGTGGTGCTCGTCGGCTTTAACTTGCCGTACTTCCTGTTCGCCCGTGAGACCGCAGGAATGCAGATGGAGCAAGCTGGTACTCAATCCGTTTTCCCCGCCAAGAGCGCAGAGTTTCAAGCATCTCATTAGTCAAACGGAGGCGTTTGGATGTCTAGACTGACGGAGGCCATACGAGGTTCTCTGGAACGCACAGTATCGGAATACATGCATGATCAAGAGCGCTGGTTTAGCTCAACTGATCTGCTCCAAGACACAGAAACTGTAGGACAAGTGTTCACTGACCTGCAGTTGCGCCGAGCAGATCGCGTCTTGATCGCGCTTCCGAACTCTTATGCGTTCGCCGTCATCTACGTCGCATGTCTGTTCGGCGGAGTCGTCGCCGTGCCTATCAACCCGAACACGCCGGCTCCCGAGCTGGAACGCGCCATGCACCGCTACCGGGCTAAAGCCGCTTTTATGAGGCGGTCCGCATCCGAAGGGTGGCAAGACGTGTTGCTGAGACACGGTATGCACAGCGTTCAACAGGGTATCCCGGCGGTGCTGCCCGTGGATCGCTTCGGTGACCTCTCGGTCTGGAGAACGGCGGCGGACCCCACTGTAGATGCTCACTTGCACCCGCTCTGCGACAAAGCCACTCAGCCGAACGAGGATGAATCTGCAGTGCTCATGTTCACGTCTGGCACTACCGGTGAGCCAAAGGGCGTC
>JAKAXI010000020.1 GCA_021816665.1 Bacillota bacterium
CAGTTCTTCACAGGTGGGGAACCAGCCATTTACCGTCGCAAGGGGTGGCGAAAGCTCGAATCGCGTAAAAGCTTGCGCAATACGATGTGAACCTCAGAGGGCTGTCCCAGGAGTGCGATCGCACGAGGGGCGGCCCTCTTTCAATACAGTCGTGTTTAAATACTTGTATGTTTGGGAATAACAAGTGATAGCTTCGTGATAGCGCGGGAAGGCGGCGGGAAACGCCGCAACCGCTGAATATGCGGTAATTCCGCTGCATTGGATCGCGGTATGAATCAGGGGGCCAGCAACGATGAAGCAAAGCCTGCGAACTATGCGTCAGGACGCATGGACTACGGAAGACGATGCCATTCTGGCAGAGGTAGTACTGAATCACATTCGAGATGGAAGTACGCAGTTGGCGGGGTTTAACGAAGCCAGCAGACGTCTGGGGCGGACGGCGGCTGCGTGTGGCTTTCGGTGGAACGCCTGTGTACGCAAACAACACAAAAGCGAGATTGAGTTGGCGAAAGAAGACCGTAAGGAACGAAAATCTGCAAAAGTTCAGGCGCAGCTCGAGGGGGGAGATTACGATCACCCGACAGCCACGCTGATGACTTGGGCCCAGGTTCTGCGGTTCCTCCGTCAGGAAAAGAGTACCGCCCAGCAGTGGGCGTCGAGATGGCGTGCTGCGGAGCGACAAGCAGTGCAGTGGCGCGACAAGTTCGAGCAAGTCGACCGTGCCTACCAAGAACTACGCACGGACCACGCGAAATTGGAGAAAGATTACGAGACGGTGGTTGAAGACTATCGCGCTTTGGTCAAGATCATGGAGCGCGCGCGTAAGGCAACGTTCCTGAACGGAGATGACGTTACTAAAGAAGGGTTCATGTACCGCATTGACGAGTACGGGAGTTTAGAGCGGATCGACACTGCCGGCTCCATGGAGCAGGTGGAATAAGCTCTGAGTTGGGACATCGCGAAGCGGCAGGAGATGCAGGCCTGCCGCTTCTTGTATTGTGGATTTTAGTTCTCCGCTATCAACCGCGGCACGTCCCTGGCTAATGGGACCTTTGTTGTCCGACTGTGGCGTTCAACGGTTCAAACGCCCGCGTCAACTCCGATTCGAGTTGCTCGTACTCCTCACAGCCGACAGACAGTCGCAGTAGACCGTCGGTGATTCCCAGCTCTTCTCGTTCGGTCTGTGAGTAGGCGCGGTGCGACGTCAGGGCAGGATGCGACAGTGTCGTATGCAAACCGCCTAACGAAGGCGCTAAGTGGATGGTCGATAGGTTGCGCACAAGCGCATTTGCTGCATCGTACCCGCCGTGCAGGTCGAAAGATACCATAGCTCCGTAACCACCGTGAAACACGTGGTTTGCAATTGCATGGTTGGGGTCTTCCTCGCGCCCAGGGTAGTAGACGGTTCGGACCGCAGCCTGGCTTGCCAGAACATTTGCCAAAAAATGCGCTGTCTCACACTGCTTTGAAAACCGCAGCGCGAACGTTTGTAATCCTCTCTCAGTCAACCAAGCGTCGAATGGGGAAAGGGTCCCGCCAAACGTGACAGAAAACCGCCGTACCTTCTCCACTGTGTCACGGTCCCCTGTCACGGCGCCGCCGATGACGTCGCTGTGCCCGTTCAGAAACTTGGTTAGACTGTGCAGGGACAGTGTGGCGCCATGCTCGATGGGGCGGACCAGAAGCGGTGTTGCAAAGGTGTTGTCAACGACTAGTTGCAGGCCATGTCGGCGGGCAAAGGCAGCGACGTCGGGAAGAGCACAGACTTGCAGAAGGGGGTTGGCAATCGTCTCCGCATAGACCATGCGAGTTTCCGGCCGCAAGGCCTTGTGCAAGGTGAGAGTGTCGTTCAGGTCTACGTAACTGATGTCCACGCCCCACTGCCGAAGTGTCTGCTCAAAAAATGCATACGTTCCACCGTACAGGTGCTTGGTCGCGATCACGTGGTCGCCAGGATGCAACAGCGCAAAGCACGTCTGTGCGATTGCGGCCATTCCTGAACTGCACAACACCGCCGCTTCTGCCCCTTCGAGTGCAGCAATGTAGTCCTCCACAGGTCTCTCATTTGGATGTCCGTTCCTGCGATAGACGTATGCGGCACTCGTGTGGTCGTGTTCGTAATACGCTTGAATAGCGTCTAGGTCGTCAAACGTGTACACAGAACTCGGATAGATTGGGGAGACCTCTGGGCGAACCGGTCCGTCCTGGCTCTGCTGAGTACGGCGGAGTTCCACATCCGCGTTTAACCGGCGCAGAACCTCTGGTTGCAGGCTAACGCGTGGGTTCATATGACTGGTCCTCTGTAGCCGGAATCCAAACGTACGGGTTCTCGCCGCGATCGCGGTTTGGGTCATATTTGACAGGCTCAAATCCGAGTTTGATAAAAAAGTCCTGTGCTCCGTAGCGGACGTTGGTTTTAATCGGTTCGCCAAGGGATTGTCCATACTGGACTAAAGCTCGACCAAATCCACGACCCTTGTAGCCGGGAAGAACTTCAAGTTTCCACAATTCAAAGTGATCTCGCGGTGGGGAAAAGTAGCGGTCAAAGCGAGCATCGATCGGGTACAAACTCATTCGAGCCACCAGTTTGCCATCTTCGTAAATGCCGTAAAACGGAGAACTGCTGCTGTCTTCGATCAAGTTGGCACGGAGGTCTTCGTACATCGAAAGTTCTTCCAACCCGTGTTCGTGGAACTTCTTGAACTCTTCCAAAGTCCGGTAGTTGATTTTTAACCGTTCCACTTTCATCGTTAAATCCCTCCTTGTTGCACCCCATTCATACTACCATGAAAGGCCCTGGTTCGGCGCGTCCAAGCACGCGGTCAGAGGGCTTTTTGCATGTTCGTACCCGCCTTGAGACAAGCTAGCTTCGGCAGGTGAATGCGTTGACTCGTACTTATTATAAAATTCGAAGCGTCCGCTGGGTAAAGGTGACCGTAGCTTTGTCGCTTGTTTTGTTCAGCAGTCTGCTGACGACTGGGTGTTACGACCGAATGGAGTTAGAACAACAGGCGTTTGTGGTGGCGTTAGGTATTGACCAAGCACCGAACAACATGGTTGACTGCAGTTTCCTCATCGCCCTCCCAATCAGCCCGTCAGGTGGCGGCCAGGGTGGTGCGGAACCCAAGGCGGCGTCTGGACCGGTCACCTTCCGTGCTCGGAGTTTGGTGGAAGCGATGCAAATGGCCAATTCAAGTGTCGAGCGCAGTCTCAACTTGTCGCACTTGGGGCTTGTGGTATTCGGGTCGGACGTGGCAAAGGCAGGATTGTCGGCACAGTTATACCCGATGGTACGGTTCCGGGAATTTCGGCGCACCATGCTGCTTGCAGTCAGCCAGGGAAGCGCAAAGGACATCTTGAGTCAGAACAAGCCAGTCCTTGACCGATCGACCAGCCGGTGGGCCGATGACATCATCGAGATCGGCCGACGCAGTGGAATGATCCCCGTAGTGACACTCCACGATTACCTGCGAAGCCGCGAGGAGAGTCTCGCCAATCCACTGCTGCCGCTATGCGCGGTGAACCAATCTGTGCAGAGTTCTTCGAGTGGTGGGGGGGCGTCCGGGAGCGGTTCCTCGGGTGGAGGCAGTAGTGCAAGTGGGAGCGGTGGAACAGGCGAGGGGAGCGGTGGCGCGGCACCCGGTGATGCAGGCAACGTTGCACGTTCTGGCGGCAATCCAGTCGAGTGGGCTGGGGCTGCCGTGTTTCGGGACGACAAAATGATCGATCAACTTACGGGTAGACAGGTTATGGACGTGAGTCTGTTGCAGGGAAGGCTAGCCCAGGCGCGATTTACGTTTTCCGACCCGACTGCCCCGACGCGCACGGTTACATTGCGAATGAAACGCGCTGGGTCGCCACGATATGACATTCAGCTTGGTCGACAGCTGATTGTACGCGTAGACCTGCCTCTTGAAGCAGACCTCATCAGCACCCAAGCATCGGTCAACTACGCCAATCAGAGCTCGCAAATGAAACTGGAGCAGCGGATCGGACAGCGGCTCTCGGCCGAACTGTCGGGCGTACTGAAACACCTGTGTCAGGGTGACGGCGTGGACGTCATTCCGATCTCGGACCACATCCGCGGCCGTTTCACGACGGACGCGGCACTGCAGAACTACCCGTGGACAACTCAACTGCGACGGTCACAGATAACTGTTGAGGCACAGGTGCAGGTGCGCAGATTCGGGATCTCCAACCCGATGCAATCGTGACAAGACACCGCGCCGAACTCGTGGTGAACGTCAAGGCAAATACGCCCGCACAGGGAAGTGCGGTACACTCGTCTGCTCGGTACGAGGAGCACCCTGAACTGACCTTGGCAGTGACGGGCCCGGTGCAGGCCAACGGCCTGGAGTGTACGGCGGGATGCCTGCACTTCCTTGCGCCGGGTTCTGAGCTCTTGGTGGCTGAAACGGACCCGGCTGCGTGGACCACAAAAGTCGGTCGTTTCCCGACGGACTTGACAGCGCAGGCTGTTGTGCCTGCGGTCTCATGCCACTTTGTTGTGGTTGCTGGACACTCTGCGGGTTTGCGGACGGTCGCTCATTTTGCTTTGGTTCTCTACTCTCGGTTTCGTCTTTCTCTTTTGAACTCGTCAAGTTTTTCGCGCTCTCTGCAACGTACTCAATCAGCCCGCTGAAGATGGGGCTTTCGGCGAGTTGCAAGAGCGCTTTGGCATCGATGTTTTGTTGCTTCAAAAGGCCGTGGCGCAGAGACTTCGAAAGCGCCAGGAGAAGGCGCAGATACTCCTCGTTGGTTAGACCGAGAGCCCGCGCTTCTGCTCGTACGTCCTTCTGCAGGTGCTGTGGCAGGTGCAGGTTGGTTCTCTTTTGATATGGCTGCCGCGTACCCCGTACGCCTTGCGTTGTTGCCAACTGTCTCGTTTTTGTATGCCTGGTTTTTGGTGCCATTCCTCCATCCCTCCCGCGACAGGCGGTGGCACCTGTCCTGCCAGGTGCCAACCGCAGTTGCCGTGGTGCTCTGTGTAACCAATGCAAACCGCCCTGTCTGAGACAGGGCGGTTGTTCGGGAGCGCGTAAATTTTGTAGGCGGACAGGTGGAGTTGGCTTGCGGGGAAAGAAGGAACTGTGGTTCAGGTCTGCCATCCGCCGTTTGGGCTAAGCACTTGCCCGGTTACATAGCCGGCTGCTGGTGACACGAGGTATGCAACTGCCGTGGCTACATCTGTTGGACTGCCGATGCGTCCGACTGGGACGCGATCTGTCAACTCATCTCGGTCTGCCGATGAGAGGTCATGGAGCATCGCGGTTTCGATGGCACCAGGAGCGACCACGTTGACTGTCACGCCGCTAGGCCCGAGTTCCTTGGCAAGTGCTTTACTGAGGGCAATGAGTCCTCCTTTTGAAGCAGAGTATGCAGCCTCGTTCGCACCGCCAACCATTCCCCAAACTGAGGCAACGTTCACAATGCGGCCATAGCCTTGGCGAAGCATGTGCGGCAAAACACTCTGAATGCATAGATGCGGAGCGACCAGGTTTACCCGCAGTACGTGCTCAAACGCTTCGAGCGAGGTATCCACGTACAGCGCTGTGTGCGAGATGCCGGCGTTGTTGACGAGGATCTGCGGCGACCCGAGCGCCGTCGCTGCGGTGACGATGCCGGCCGCTTGCTGTGGATCTGCTAAGTCTGCTTGCACTGTTTGGGTTCGAACTCCCAAGCGTCTGCAGTCCTCAGCGACTTGCAGTGCCTCGCCTTTGCCTGAGTTGTAGTGGAGCACAATATCCGCTCCACCTGCCGCCAGTTCGCGTGCGATGGCTTGTCCGATGCCGCCGCTCGCGCCCGTCACAATGGCGACTTGTCCAGCTAATGGACGCGTTCGCGAACTGAACTGGGACCCGATATCTTCTGCTTCCTCAGGTTTCTCTTTCCGTTCCTCTTGTCTCAATGTACTCCTCCATTTGTCCGGTCTCGTCTAGTTTCTTCAGTCTAGCACAAGTGGGCGCAGAACTTTGCAAATCGCTGACCCCTTTGATACCCTTGGATTTGTTGAAGCTCGACCGATGGGGGAGAGAGACCGCATGGTGAAGAAGCTTCTGATTGCCAACCGAGGTGAAATTGCACGGCGAGTCATTCGAACTTGCCGACAACTTGGTATTGACACGGTAGCTGTGTACTCGGACGCTGATATGAAAGCGCTTCACGTTACCGAAGCGGACGAGGCCGTCCGCATTGGCCCTGCACCAGTCGCACAAAGTTATCTGCAAGTCGAAGCCATTTTGGCAGCGGCGCGAGCGACGGGAGCTGACGCGGTGCACCCGGGGTACGGATTGCTGAGTGAGAACGCTGACTTTGCCAAGTCTTGTGTGGATGCAGGTCTGACTTTCATCGGTCCGCCACCAGCAGCGATTGCCGCAATGGGCAGCAAGATTGAGGCGAGACAGGCCATGCGCAAGGCTGGCGTGCCGGTTGTGCCAGGCTCCGATGGAGCTGTTGCCGACGTGGCAGAGGCTGCACGTCTGGCTGCCGACATGGGGTACCCAGTGATGCTGAAGGCGTCTGCGGGCGGCGGCGGGATCGGTATGCAAGAAGTCCGCGACGAACAGACACTGCGCCGCGCTTTCTCTGCAAACCAAGCCCGTGCGAAAGCGTATTTCGGAAGCGGCGAGATGTTCCTTGAGAAGCGAATCGAGGCGCCCCGCCACATTGAAATTCAGGTTCTGTTTGACAGGTACGGCCACGGTGTCTATCTCGGCGAACGCGAGTGCTCGATTCAACGTCGCCACCAAAAGGTACTGGAGGAAGCCCCGTCTCCGTTTATGGACGAAGACTTGCTTGCGCGCATGGGGGAAGCCGCACTGACAGCTGGTCGCGCGATCGGCTATGTCAACGCAGGAACCGTGGAATTTCTCGTGGATGCAAAGCGAAATTTCTATTTTTTGGAGATGAACACAAGACTGCAGGTGGAGCACCCTGTGACGGAGTTCGTAACGGGGCTCGACCTAGTCGCTTGGCAACTTCGCATCGCTTCTGGTGAATCGCTCGAGTTGCCACAATCTGAGGTGCGGCGGAACGGTCACGCGATTGAGGTGCGTGTCTACGCTGAAGACCCCGTCAAGATGCTGCCGTCGCCTGGGACCATTACCCGGCTCGAACTGCCTTCGGGGCACGGTGTGCGCAACGATGTCGGCGTTGAAGTCGGCAGCGAAGTGACGCCTTATTACGACCCGATGATTGGTAAGCTGATTGTCCACGCAGATACTCGCGAAGAAGCCATGGAAAAGTTGAAGACCGCTCTCGATGACTACATCGTGGAGGGAATCCAGACCAATCTTCCGCTGTTGCAGAGGATTGTGGCGTCTCCGGCGTTTCGGGCAGGCGAGACAACCACAGATTTCATCAATCGTCTGTAAGTGCGGATTATGGAGTAACACCGGCGGCACCCGAACCGTCGAGTGATGCCTTGGGGAGGATGACTGTTGATGGCAAAAGTCACAGCGAGTATGGCAGGTACCGTGTTTCAGGTACTCGTAGAAGTTGGGGCTCCGGTGCAACCCGATGAAGATGTCGTCATTTTGGAGTCTATGAAAATGGAAGTCCCGGTGACGACGGATCAGGGCGGTCGCATCAGCGCCGTCCATGTTCAACCAGGGGACTTTGTAAACGAAGGCGACACTTTGGTGGAAGTGGAGGAGGCGTGAGCGGCAGAGATCGCGTAACCATCGTCGAGGTGGGACCGCGTGACGGTCTGCAGAATGAATCTCGGGTACTTTCGACGGATGACAAGGTGACGCTCGTTAATCGCCTGAGTGAAGCCGGGTTCCGGCACATTGAAGTTTCGTCGTTTGTCCACCCAAAATGGATTCCTACTTTAGCTGATGCCGACGAAGTGTTGGCTCGCATTACTCGCCGACCTGGCGTGACGTACAGCGCTCTTGTGCCAAACGAGCGCGGGTTAGAGCGCGCTTTGTCGGCGCGCGTCGACATGGTAAACGTGTTCATGTCCGCGAGTGAGTCGCACAACCGCGCAAACATTAACAAGTCGATCGTCGACACGTATGCGGTACTCGAACCTGTCGTGCAGGGGGCGAAGGCTGCTGGCCTGTCTGTGCGCGGCTATGTGTCCACCGCGTTTGGCTGTCCTTACGAAGGTGATGTGGATGTCTCGCAAGTTGTAGCCGTCAGTGAGCGCCTGTTGCGCATGGGGGTCGATGAACTGTCAATCGGGGACACGATTGGAGTTGCCGTACCGACACAAGTCACCGCTGTAGTCGCAGCTTTGCAGTCTGTTCTTGACGTGTCCAAACTGGCTTTGCACTTCCACGACACCCGCGGTACTGCCATTGCGAACATTGTCGCAGGACTTGGGAGTGGCGTCACTGTGTTTGACGCATCAGTGGGTGGCCTCGGGGGGTGCCCGTACGCCCCAGGGGCGGCGGGCAATGTCGCTACCGAAGATGTCCTTTATTTGTTCGACAAGATGGGTCTCGACACGGGAATTGAACGTCCGTTCGTGGACGACGTCGCCGCGTGGCTGGAGGAGCGACTAGAGAAGCCACTGCCAAGTCATGCGCGTGCAGTCCGACGCGGACAGTCGGCCTGAACTGCGGCAGGACGAGTTCAAGAGGTGCGAGACGAATGGGACCGGAAGAACGCGATCCGGGATGGGAGGGGCAGCACGCAATGGACGAGACACAGTCGCCGGAACTCGCCATTTTCACAGTGGCAGACGGGATTGCCACGCTGACACTGAATCGACCAGCTCAGGCTAACGCGCTGTCGCGTGGACTGCTCTTTGCGCTTCACGAGCATTTGACGGCTCTGACGTATCGCGAGGACATACGTGTTCTCATCATTACAGGAGCCGGCCAAAAGGCGTTTTGTGCGGGGGCAGACCTTAAGGAGCGACGGGGGATGAGAGAGACCGAGGTGAGCCGCGCGGTGGGACTGATTCGCTCAACCGTCGAGGACGTCGCTCGCCTGCCATTTCCCACGATCGCGGCGGTGAACGGGGTTGCTTTTGGCGGCGGCACCGAACTGGCTTTGGCCTGCGATTTGAGAGTGGCCGCTGCGTCGGCGTACCTTGGCCTGACCGAAACTAGTCTGGCAATTATTCCTGGAGCCGGAGGAACACAGCGGTTGCCCCGCCTCGTCGGGCTGGCGAAAGCGAAGGAATTGATCTACACAGCGCGGCGTATTGATGCCGCTACGGCGCTTGACATTGGCCTGGTTAATCGCGTTGTGCCTGACGAGCAGCTGATGAACGAAAGTGTAGCTCTTGCCCGGGAAATTGCCGCAAACGGCCCAATTGCTCTGAGACAGGCAAAGTTCGCGCTGGACAGAGGATTTGATCTGTCTCTCGAAGCTGGTCTTGCGGTTGAAAGCAAGGCTTACGAATTAGTCATCCCAACGGAAGACCGCGTAGAAGCTCTCCAGGCGTTTGCTGAAAAGCGACCGCCACAGTTTCAGGGCAGATAAGTTTGGGGTGTTGAGGAGGAAACGTGAACGCATGAGCGACGACAGACTGGAACAAGCCACCGCCCACGCGAAAGCAGGCGGTGCAGAAAAGTACCATGTAAAGAATGCGGAAGCGGGAAAACTGTTTGCTCGCGACCGGTTGCGGTTGCTGTTTGACGACGACCTTGATTTGGAGGACGGGTTGTTCGCAAACGCCCTGGCAGAGGGGTTGCCAGCGGATGGCGTCATCACCGGGATCGGCCGTATTCATGGCAGGCAGGTGGCTGTCATGGCGAACGACAGTACCGTCAAGGCTGGCAGTTGGGGTTCGCGGACGGTGGAGAAGATCATCCGCATTCAAGAGACGGCCATGAAGCTCGAGATCCCGCTTGTCTACCTAGTGGATTCTGCAGGCGCGCGGATCACGGATCAAGTCGAGATGTTTCCCGGCAGAAGGGGAGCGGGGCGGATTTTCTACAACGAGGTCAAGTTGTCCGGCCGTGTTCCGCAGGTGTGTGTCCTGTTTGGTCCATCAGCTGCAGGCGGGGCGTATATTCCCGCTTTTTGTGACATCGTGATCATGGTCGAGAAGAACGCCAGCATGTATTTGGGCTCCCCGCGAATGGCTGAAATGGTGATCGGAGAAAAGGTCACACTTGAGGAGATGGGCGGCGCGCGCATGCACTGTACCGTCAGCGGCTGTGGCGATGTCTTGGTGCAAACGGAGCAAGAAGCCATTGCCTCTGCACGGGATTATCTCGGATACTTGCCAGACAACTGGCGGCAGGCGCCTGCAGTGAGCGATGCACGTCCGGTTGCCCGGTTTGAGAAGACGTTAGAGGACATCATACCGAAGAACCAAAACGCACCTTTTAATATGCACGACTTGATTCTGCGTGTTGTAGACGAAGGATCTTGGTACGAAGTCAAGAAACTGTTCGCCAAGGAAGTTGTGACAGGGTTCGGGCGCGTTGAGGGTCGGGTTGTCGGCATCGTGGCAAATCAACCGCGGGTCAAGGGAGGCGTACTGTTTGTCGATTCTGCTGACAAGGCAGCTCGTTTTATCACCCTCTGCGATGCATTTCACATTCCACTCGTCTTTTTGGCTGATGTGCCTGGGTTTATGATCGGTACTGCAGTCGAGCGTGCGGGTATCATCCGTCACGGAGCGAAGCTGATTGCGGCGATGTCGGAAGCCACCGTGCCCAAACTGTCTGTCATCGTGCGAAAGGCGTACGGAGCTGGTTTGTATGCCATGGCGGGACCGGCCTTTGAGCCGGACGTTTGTCTAGCGCTGCCAACAGCACAAATCGCGGTGATGGGACCGGAAGCGGCTGTAAACGCCGTGTATAGCAACAAGATTGCAGAACTGCCCGAGGCAGAACGGGCTCTGTTCGTAGAAGCCAAGCGCAAAGAGTATCAGGCGGACATCGATATCTATCGCCTCGCCGCAGAGATGGTGGTCGATGATGTCGTCCAGCCCAATGACCTGCGCAAAGAACTCGCTATGCGACTGGCAGCGTACGAAAGCAAACACTTGCAGTTCACCGAACGGAAACACCCGGTTTATCCTGTCTAGGCATGCACCTCACAAAATGAACCGGGCCGTGCGCAGTATGGTCAGCGCACGGTCCCTTTTTGTCTGTGACTTACTTTACTTTCAGAAGTGGGATGGGTAACATAGTCCTCGAATTGCTTCTGACTTGAGATGGATGCTCATGGCCTTGAGCCAATGAAGGGGTTGTGCGCTTTGAACTTGAGTGTGCGGACAGAACCGACCGGAAATCGGCTGGCGGATTTGCACGCAACCGCCTTCGCCGAGGTCGCGCACTTATACGACAATCAAAATCCAACTTTACTTGATACGTATCGGAATCGTGCAGCAGTGGTGGCGCCGCAGTTTACAGCCGAGCACAGAGACCAACTAGTAGATGTGCTTCGCGCTTACATGTCCGAGTTACATGCTTCAGAAAAGTCGTTCTCGCAACTTGAACGTTTGCGCGACCGTGAGGCGGTTGCGATTGTTACAGGACAACAGGCCGGCTTGTTTACCGGACCCGTACTCACGGTGTACAAAGCGTTGTCTGCGGTCGGACTTGCCCAGCGTTTGGAGAGGGAATTGGGAAGACCGGTTGTGCCTGTGTTTTGGATTGCCTCAGAGGATCACGATTGGGCTGAAGTTAACCATGCGTATCTGCTCGATCAACACGATGATGTTCGACGTATCGTTTGGCCAACACCTCCAGAAGCGCACACTATGGTGTTTTACCATCCTCTGAATCAGGATGATGTCGACTTCATCATCCGCGACGCGTTCCTGCAGTTACCCGATGGACCTGCGAAGGCGGACGTTTTGCGGATGTTTCGAGACTGTTGGGAGAACGGAGACAGTCTGGCCACGTGGTTTGGCCGTGTCATGGCTACTCTTTTTCGCGACCAAGGGCTTGTGATTCTGGACCCTTGCCTGCCAGGGTTGCGAGATTTGGTACGACCTGTGTGGAAAACCGCGCTCGGTAACGTCGAGGCTGTTCAGGCAGGTCTTGAAGACGCGTATCGAGAAGTGGAACGCCTTGGTATTGAACCGACCGTGATCCGGGACCGCGAAAACAGCACGGTATTTCACGTGATCAATGGACAGCGTTACGTGCTCGAGAGCAACGGGCCAGGAAGGCTCCGCGTTCGAGGTCTGGGCATTTCCAAGACTGTGGCCGAATGGCAGGAATTGGCGAACGATGATCCTACGCGCTTCAGTTCAAATGTACTTCTTCGCCCTGTCGTGCAGGACACCCTTCTACCGACACTGGCATACGTCGGTGGACCAGCAGAAATTGCCTATCACGCACTGTCTCGGGCCGTGTTCCATGCACATGGTCGAAATTTACCGCCGCTGTTACTGCGGCAGCGAGTCATCTGCTACCCAGCAAGTGTGGTTCGAAACTTAGCCAAGTGGCAGATTCCTCGGTCGGAACTCGAGACGCCAGGCGACTTGGTAGCGCCACGTTTGGGAGCTATGGGTTTCACTGCGATTGAGGCGGAATTTGAGCAGTTGGCTGCTGCTACTCAACTTAGGTGGGACGAATTCGCGGATCGAATCGGCAGTCTCGGACCACAGGTGTTCTCAATGGCGCGCGCCCAAGCTGACCGGGAGAAGTCGGGCATTGCCAAGCTGAAAAAGAAGACACAGCGCTTGTTTGAACAGCGGCACAAGGCTGCCATCGCTCAGTTGCGCAACATTGAGCGCTGGCTGTGGACAGATGGTCATCTCCAGGAACGTCGTCTCTGCCCGCTCAACTTCTTAAGTGTGCAAGGACTGACTTGGATCGATCAGCTGCCTGCTTGGGGAGATTACGATTTACCGGCCCCCGTGTACCATATCCACGATGTGCGAGGCTGACATGCGTTAGTTCACTTTCGCAGACTTGTTCGGCACGCTGAGGTATAGGCTCTGACTTCAATCAAACAGTGGTTGGTGATATTGCAAAGGCGGCTCGCATTCTCTGCGGGCCGCTTTTTTGCACCTTTCCAACGTGTCTGCGGTCCCGCGAGGCGGGTGACTTTTCAGCGCGTCAAACAGAGAAAATTGCTTTGAAAAGTTCACGTGCTAGGCAGGAAATCGAGAAAGTGGGGCGAAAGTCTATGTGAGTGGTGGAAAGTGGGGCAAAGTGGGGCAATGTGGAGGACAGGTGGTGGTCGACATGTTCATGGGGGAATTCCAGCACACCCTCGATGAAAAGGGTCGCATCACCATGCCAGTTAAGTACCGTGACGAACTTGGCAAATCTTTCGTCATGACGCGTGGCATCGATACCTGTCTGTTCGTATACCCAATGACCGAGTGGGAAACGTTAGAGTCCAAGTTGAAGGCACTGCCGCTGACACGGGCCGACGCC
>JAKAXI010000311.1 GCA_021816665.1 Bacillota bacterium
CGCGGTTGCGCCAGCACAATCACGCTCGCCCTCGCGGTTGCGCCAGCACAATCACGCTCGCCTTCACGGTCGCGCCAGCACCAGCACTATCCCCTTCGTGCGGAGGTTGTCGAGGCACTCCGAAAGATACGCATCATCGTGCTCCGGGTAGATGGGGGAGGATGTCGCGTACCGCGATGCGTCCGTTTGCGCTCGCGGCGTCTGTTTGCCGCGGTAGGTCTCGTCAGTCCACTCCGGGCTCACGTTGTAGCCGCGCTGCTTCATCTCTGCGATGATAAGCCCGTGATACTGCACTAGATACTCAAACGGGTGAATGAAGACGTAGTTTACGGTTGCGTGCGGTTTTCCCCAGCCGCCGCCACGCAGCGCACAGCACTCCCGGTGCTGGCCGAGTAGTTGGGCGCGCGGGAGAAGCGGGATCAACTGTTCGTGCCAAAGCCTCACTCAGCATCCTCCATCTAAATCCTCAACGGGTATCCTTCAGTCAGGCCGCTGCCAAACTTTCAATCTCCATCATAGCGTGCTAGTCCAACAACACACTAATTCGCAGAACGTCAACGGTTTGTCAAGGCAATTTCTACACGCTCTTAAATTTTGTCGCCGAAGAGCGCGTCAGGGCTGAATTTGTTTGTCTTGCCTCGTCAACAGCGAGGGAGGTTAAATAAGCGTGTGGTAAGCGATTACACTTTCAAGGAGGGTTTAGCATGGCGACCCAAGCAGTCGCGCAGGGTGGTGTCTCAGCCGGATCGTCCGCTGGGAAGGCCCGCGCGGGCATGCAGCGTTTTGGCGGGTTCCTCGCTGGAATGGTGATGCCGAATATCCCGGCCTTTATCGCATGGGGTTTGATTACTGCATTCTTTATTCCTACCGGCTGGACGCCGAACGCTCATATTGACAGCCTCGTCAGCCCGATGGTCAGTTTGCTGATTCCAATCCTGATTGGTTTTACCGGAGGCCGTTTGGTGTACGGCAACCGTGGTGCGGTGGTTGGCGCGATCGCGACGGCGGGCGTGGCGATTGGCGCATCGCAGCCGATGTTCATTGGCGCTATGATTATGGGGCCACTTGGCGGCTACCTGATCAAACAGTTTGACCGCCTGACCGAAGACCGCATCAAGGCCGGTTTTGAGATGCTGGTCAATACGTTCTCTGCAGGAATTATTGGTGGCGGTCTTGCGATTCTTGGATCGCTTGGCGTACAGCCTGTGATGGACGCAGTCTCGAATGCACTGGGAGCAGCCGCGATTTGGATCACGTCCGTTCACCTGCTGCCGCTGATCGCGATCTTCATCGAGCCTGGCAAGGTGCTGTTCCTGAACAATGCGATCAACCATGGCATTCTCGATCCAATCGGTCTCCAACAAGCGAAGCAGACAGGTAAGTCGATCTTCTTCCTGCTCGAGACAGACCCAGGCCCGGGCCTTGGCGTTCTGGTCGCGTACTGGGCGTTTAGCAAAGGCACAGTTCGTCAGTCTGCACCAGGCGCAATCATCATCCAGTTTCTGGGTGGCATCCACGAAGTGTACTTTCCGTACATCTTGATGAAGCCGATTCTCGTCCTGGCCGTGATTTTTGGCGGCATGGCGGCAGATGCGACGTTCATGGTTACGCATGCGGGCCTTGTTGCGACGGCATCTCCGGGTAGCATTTTTGCCGAGATCATCATGTCGCCGAAAGGCGGACTGTTCCCAGTTCTGCTCGGCATCTTCGTGGGTGCCGCGGTCTCGTTCCTGATTGCATCGTTCTTCTTGCGCCGTTCAAAAGACGAGATGAGTGACGATACGCTGGCTTTTGCGAAGAGCATTGTCGCTGATATGAAGGCGCAGAGCAAAGGTCAAGCTACGGCGAACACGACGGTGGCGACAGCCACTGTTCCAGAAGCGGCTGTCGATGGAGGACTGACGGCCGTACCCAACCGCATTGTGTTTGCCTGCGAGGCGGGTATGGGGTCGAGCGCTATGGGCGCCTCTATCTTGAAGAAGCAGTTGAAGGACGCAGGGTTCTCCATTCCAGTCGACCACTTACCTGTGAACCAACTGCCTGCGAACGCAGAAGTCGTTTTTACACAAAACAGCTTCTTGACGCGCGCACAACAGGTTGCGCCGAATGCAAAGATCTACGTCGTGGAAAACTTCCTCGACAAGACGACTTACGAGCGCCTGGTGCAGGATCTGAAGCAGATCAATTAAAGCAGGGATGGGATTGGCTGCAAAGCTCACGCTTCGACAGAAGTACATTCTGCATATGACGCTTGAGACCGAAGGCGGGAGTAGCGTGGATGAATTGGTGCGTCGACTGATGGTCAGTCGGCGTACCATTCAACGCGATCTAAATGCCGTCGGTGCGTTTCTCTCTGCGTTCGATATCTCTCTCGAAGCTGGAGCACACACGATTCGCATCAAAGGAAACCAAGCTGACATCGAACGGATGCGTACCGCCGTCGGGAAACTTCCTGACGCTGTGACGATGACACCGAAAGACAGAGAGTTGCAAGTGCTGATGGACCTTCTGATGGAAGCAGGCCCGTCGAAACTGGAGTACTTTGGACGATTGTTACACGTGACGCCAGCGAGCCTCAGCCAATCGCTCGACGATGTTTCGGATTGGCTCGAAGGGCGCGGCCTGCAGCTTATCCGCAAGCGTGGGTACGGTGTAGAAGTCGAAGGCGGTGAGGCGACACGGCGAGAAGCTCTGGCAGAACTTGTGTACGAGCAGGTGCCGGTGCCAAAGCTGGTAGCAGCGCTTCGTGAGCATGTTCACGACAGTTCACACGAACCGTGGTGGAGCTGGTTCACGCGGTGGTTTCGCGCGACGACACGGAAGCG
>JAKAXI010000312.1 GCA_021816665.1 Bacillota bacterium
GAAGCAAACCAACCGGGTCACCGTGACCGGATTCTTGTTGCTGGCGATGTTCCTGTCTGCGATGGAAGGAACCATCGTGGCAACAGCTATGCCGACGATTGTCGGAAAACTCGGCGGCTTTTCTGAGTTTGCGTGGGTGTTTTCAATTTTCCTATTAACACAGGCCGTGTCGATCCCGATTTACGGTCGCCTCGCAGACATGTTTGGTCGCAAACCTGTGTTTGCCGTTGGGACTGCCCTGTTTATTGTCGGCTCGCTACTGTGCGGCCTCAGTCATTCGATGTTCATGTTAATCCTGTTCCGCGCCCTTCAGGGCCTTGGCGCCGGGGCCGTGCAGCCGATTGCAACGACAATCGTCGGTGACCTCTACCCAGGACCGGAACGCGCCAAGGTGCAGGGGCTGCTCAGTTCGATGTGGGCTCTCGCTTCTGTGGTCGGGCCATCGCTCGGTGGACTGATCGTTCAGACCATCGGCTGGGAGTGGATTTTCGAACTGAATGTGCCACTTGGTCTCGTCGCCATCTTTGGCATCGTCTTCTTCCTGCACGAAAGAATCGAACACCATCAATCGAAGATCGACTTCGCCGGGGCGCTGCTCCTTGTCGCAGCCGTCTGCTCGCTCATCCTCTCGCTGCTCGAAGCGGGCGTGCGCTGGGCCTGGTCGTCACCGCAAATCATTGGTCTCTTGGCAGCGTCGGTCGTCTTGTTCGCTCTGTTCTTCTTCGTTGAGGCGCGGACGAAGCACCCGATGTTGCCGCTTGGACTCATGCGCCGTCCGGTGGTGCTGATTGCGAACTTGTCCGCGCTCGTGACCGGCGCCATCACCCTTGGCACGTCGTCGTTCATCCCGACGTTCGCACAAGGCGTACTCGGAACAAGCGCGTTTGTGGCAGGTGCCGTCATCGTCACGGTGTCGATCGGTTGGCCCATCGCCTCGACCATGTCAGCCAAACTGATTTGGCGCTATGGCTACCGGCCAATCGCGATCATCGGACTCGTACTCTGCCTAGGCGGCTCCATTTTACTGTTGACGATTGCTCCTGGCATCTCGCCGTGGACCATCGCCCTCTACAACCTGCTCATCGGCTTTGGGCTAGGACTGTCTTCGAACGTGCAGATTATCTCAATCCAGTCTGCCGTGGCGTGGCAGCAACGTGGCATCGCGACCGGGTCAAACATGTTCTCCCGCATTCTCGGCAGTACGCTTGGCGTCGCAGTGCTCGGGACGGTGGTTAACGGTTCATTGGCGCACCGCCTGCGCGGCTTGTCGATCACGCGCGGCATCCACAACCCGACCGCCGTCACGAATTTGCTCTTAAACGCGTCGGCGCGGGCAAAGCTGGCGTCTTCTACTCTGCACGCCCTCACGGACGCGCTCTCGCACAGTATTCACATCGCGTTTTGGGCAGTCGTCGCCATTGCCGCAGTCGGTGTCGTACTGTCCTTCGGGGTGCCTCGTGGTGTGCCGGACGCGACAGGCAATCTCGGTGGCAAAACAGCAGAGAACTAAGACTTTTTCACTTGCAGAGGCGGTCGCCTTCACCCGCCTCTGCAACTGTCCGGCCGGCAAGAAACATGCTATATTCCTTGTGAAGGAGGACTGTGGCATGATCTCTTTCTCCGGATCGCTGAGACGGCAAGCGGATGGCATTTTCGAGTCAATTTACGCGCACCCGTTCGTGCAGGGCATCGCGAACGGCAGTCTGCCAAGTGCAGCCCTGATTCACTACGTCCGCCAGGACACCGAGTACCTCAGCACCTATTGCAAAGTTTACGGAATGGCAATTGCCAAGTCCCTTACCCACCGACAAATGCTGATTTTTCACAAGCGCATCGCTTTGGTGCTGGGCGGTGAACAAATCCCGCACGAAAACTTTTGCCGCGTCGCCGGCGTGCCTTATACAGACGTGATCGCTCGTCCTACCGACCTGGCTCCAACGGCGCACCACTATGCTCGTCACGTCCTCTCAGTGGCACAACAAGGTACGCTCGGCGAAATTGTCGCCGTGCTGTTGCCCTGTCACTGGGTCTATTTAGACCTCGCAAAGCGTATGTTGGACAAGCACAAACCAACGCCCGACCACCCGTTTTACGACTGGATCTCGTTTTACTCCAGCACGGAAATGCAAGACGGACTTGCAGAGTTGACCGAAATGCTCGACGAATTGGCTGAGTCTGCGGGCGAACTGGATCACTACATGATGAAGTCCGCTTTCCTCGACAGCTTCCGTTTGGAGTACCAATTTTTTGACATGGCTTACCGCCTCGAGCGCTGGACGCCAATCGGCATCACTGGCGGAGCTAGCGCAATAGACGGAGACTCTTATGCATAGGGCGGCGGGCGGTCACGTCGTGCGGGCCCTGACCATTGCTGGGTCGGACAGTGGCGGCGGAGCGGGTATCCAGGCCGACCTCAAGACCATGCACCAGTTTGGCGTTTACGGTGCCTCTGTCCTGACCGCAGTGACGGCACAAAACACGCTTGGCGTTCAAGGCGTTCACCCTGTGCCATCGGAGTTCGTAAAAGCACAACTAGAATCCATTCGTGCCGACATTGGCGCCGACGCAGCCAAAACCGGCATGCTCGGCAGCGCGGACGTGATCGATGTAGTGGCGGCTTTTCTCAGAGACCATCCGGTCCCGCACCTTGTCGTCGATCCCGTGATGGTCGCCAAAGGCGGCTCCCCGCTGCTAGCAGATGACGCTGTGGCAACCTTGCAGCAACGCCTGCTGCCATTAGCGACGGTTGTGACACCAAACCTCCCGGAGGCCGAGGTCCTGTGGGGTGAGCGCATCCACAGTTTTGCCGA
>JAKAXI010000021.1 GCA_021816665.1 Bacillota bacterium
AGTACCACGCGCTGACTCGCCCGCCGGAGGCGGAGGGTGAGGCGACGGCACGGGCGATTCGGCTCGCGGAAATTGCCGAGGCGCCACTCTATGTCGTACACGTCACCTGTGCTGAGGCTGCCGAAGCGATCAGCGACGCGCGTCGGCGTGGTCTGCCGGTGTTTGGCGAGACCTGTCCACAGTACCTGGTCTGCGACTACACCGACTACGAGCGGCCGGGATTTGAAGGCGCCAAATACGTCATGTCGCCACCGCTGCGGGACAAGTCAAACCAGCCCGTACTGTGGAACAAACTGCGCAGCGGAGAGTTGTCTGCGTTTGGTTCCGATCAGTGTTCCTTTAATATGAAAGGTCAGAAAGAACTGGGTCTTTACGATTTTTCGAAGATACCGAACGGTTCCCCGACGATTGAGCATCGCATGATGCTGCTCTACCACCACGGCGTGAACGAAGGCCGCATTTCGCTCAACCGGTTCGTCGCGCTGACATCGACGAACAACGCTAAGTTGTTTGGCCTGTTTCCGAAGAAGGGAACAGTGGCAGTCGGGAGTGACGCTGACATCGTGATCTGGGACCCGCTGCAGGAATTGACGATCTCAGCAGAGACGCACCACATGAACGTCGACAACAACATCTTTGAAGGCATGAAAGTCAAGGGTGTTCCGCGGACTGTGCTGTTGCGTGGAGAGGTCATTGTGGACAACGGCGAGTTCCACGGAACGCCTGGGTCTGGGAAGTTCCTGCGCGCGGGCAAGATTGGTGCGAACGCGCTGTAACACCACTGTACGGGGAGGGAAATCAAATGGCATCCAAGGTCACTGTTGGACTCATTCAAGCTCATCACGATACGGACGGTTCTCGTCCGGTGGAAGAACACAAACAGGCGGCGATTGAAAAGCACTTGAAGCTGATCCGTCAGGCGGCAGAACAAGGGGCACAAATTATTTGTCTTCAGGAGCTGTTCTACGGTCCCTACTTCTGCACAGAACAGAATGCGAAATGGTATGATGCGGCAGAGAAGGTGCCAGACGGGCCTACCGTAAAACAGATGCAGGGGGTGGCAAAAGAACTGGGGGTAGTCCTGGTTGTGCCTGTCTATGAAAAAGAGATCCCCGGAGTGTATTACAACACGGCCGCAGTGATCGACGCGGACGGAAGTTATCTCGGCAAGTACCGCAAGCACCACCTTCCGCAAGTTCAGGCCGGACCTGAAGGCTGTGGATTTTGGGAGAAATACTACTTCAAGCCCGGCAACAATGGCTATCCGGTGTTTGACACGAAGTTTGCCCGCATCGGCGTCTACATCTGCTATGACCGACACTTTCCAGAAGGGGCGCGTTTGCTCGGGTTGAACGGAGCCGAAATTGTGTTTAATCCGTCGGCAACGGTTGCAGGACTCTCTGAGTATTTGTGGAAGCTTGAGCAGCCCGCGCACGCTGTTGCGAACGGCTACTACCTTGGCGCCATCAATCGTGTCGGCTACGAGACGCCTTGGAACATGGGGGAGTTTTATGGGCAAAGTTACCTCGTCGATCCACGGGGGGAGTTTGTCGCTATGGGCAGTCGCGACCAGGACGAGGTGGTCATCGGTGTGGCAGACCGGGACGTCATCAAACAGGTTCGCGACACGTGGCAGTTCTACCGCGACAGGCGACCCGAAACCTATCAGGATATGGTGGAGTTGCTGCCATAGCCTTTTGTGGTATCAGAAGTTGTCTTGGAAGGAGGGATGGTAATGGCCACGCAGGTTCAGCAAGGCGATGTGTTGGTGTTGACCGAAGAGGCTGTGCGTTCGGTCGAAAGAAATCACTCACTTTGGAACGAAGACTTGCGGCCGAGTACACGCGACGAGCACTCGTGGTCTGGGATGAAGTTCGCTTCCCTGTGGATCGGCATGTGCATCTGTCTGCCGACGTACTCGATGGCGAGCGGTTTCATCGCACTCGGCATGAACTGGTGGGAGTCTGTCATCACGGTTTTGGTCGGCAGTGTCATCGTGCTCATTCCGATTCTCCTCGTCTCCCACGCGGGCACGAAGTTTGGTATCCCTTACCCAGTGTTTGCTCGGTTGTGGTTCGGCAAGTGGGGCGCGCACATTCCGGCACTTGCGCGCGCAATCATTGCCACCGGATGGTTCGGCATCAACTCGTGGTTCGGCGGACAGGCGCTTGACGCCATTCTCACGCGCGTGATTCACGGTTGGTCGTCGTTCGGATTTCATATGGGTGTATCGTTTCTCATCTTTTGGGCGATCAACGTTGCGATTGCCATGCGCGGCCCGCAGGCGATCGGGAAATTAGCCGTGTTTGCTGCGCCGACGCTGGCTATCGGCGCCATAATCTTGTTCATCTGGGCTGCTGACAAGGCAGGGGGATTCGGCCCGATGCTGGCTGCACCTGCCAAGATCCACGGGGTCAAGTTCTGGGACGCATTCTATCCATCGGTGATCAGCGTGATCGCGTTTTGGGCCACGATGGCCCTCAACATTCCGGACTACACTCGTTACGCCAAGACCCAAAAAGGGCAGGTGCAGGGCCAAATCTGGTCGATGCCGCTGACCATGGCTGCGTTCGCATTCATCGGCATTGCGGTCACCTCTGCGACAGTCATTCTCTATCACCAGGCGATGTGGGATCCGGTCAGCCTGATCGCGAAGTTCCCGACCATTCTCGTGATTATCTCTGGCATCGTCGTCATTCTAGCGTCTGTCACGATCAACGTCGGCGCAAACGTCATGGCGCCAGCTCGCGCATTTGAAAACTTGTGGCCGCGACGTATCACATTTGCCATCGGCGCGGTCATCACGGGACTCCTCGCCTTTGGGATGCAACCGTGGTACGTACTCTCTGAGTTCAGCAATTACATCTTTAACTGGCTTGGAACATACGGCACCTTGCTCGGCCCATTTGATGGTATTGCGATTGCTGACTACTGGTTCGTCCGCCGGCAGCGCCTGGACCTGCTCGCTTTGTACTCGACCAACAGCCGCTACGACTACGCGCGGGGTTTTAACCTTCGCGCGGTTTGGGCGCTCGTCATCGGTTGGCTGATCGCAGTCATTGGGCTCATAATCCCAGCCCTCCACTTCTTGTGGAGCGGGGGTTGGCTGTTTAGCTTGCTCGGTGGCATGATCGCATACGCAATTTTCATGCGCAGCGACCGCTCGATTCTCTCCGACACCGAATACGAGCGCATCACGCTGGTTCAACCGGATGGGCACCTCACGGGTGGACTGGCGAGCGGGATGTCAGCGTCAAAGTAGTGGAATTTCAAGCAGGTCAGTCAACCTGAGTGACGGAATGAATGGGGCTGCCTCTGTAGGCGAGTAACATGCCTGCGGGGCAGCTTTGTTTTCGTGACTGTGGGAGAGCGCGGGGGAACCGACTTGTTTGGCGCAACTACGACGTAGTAGGGTAAAATATTATTTCGGAATGCTTGCGCGCATCACTACCCAAGGAGGGCGAGAACCGGTTTGAACAATTCACGGGAAAATTCTCCGAGTAAAGCGGTTTTGGCCTTGGCGACCGTACAGTGGATCGCGTTTACACTCGCGAACGTCATTACCGTCCCGATTGTCCTCGGTCATGCCTTCGGGCTTTCGCTTCACAATACCGGTCTCTACCTAGACCAGACACTGATCGCTTGTGGCGTGGTCGGGATTCTGCAAGTCCTGGTTGGCCATCGCTACCCGATTATTGAGGGTCCTGCCGGTACTTGGTGGGGAGTCACATTGGTACTGATTCAAATGACGAAAGAGACAGGTGGTTCACTCCCGGACCTTTTGCGTCAACTAGAACTTGGCCTTATCGTAGCGGGCGTCGTCGCCGTATTGCTCGCGGCGTTTGGCCTGCTGGGATTCCTGCGCCGATTGTTTACACCAATTGTCACCGGCACGTTTATGTTGCTGCTCTCACTGCAACTCTCACGCAGCATGGTCGCTGGCATATTGGGTCTCGACAGCGGCGGGAACGTCGTCCATGTGCGTGTCGCTATCCTGGCTGTCCTGCTCATTGCGTTTACGGTCTTCTTGATGGTCAAGGGCCCTGGCATGGTCAAGAGTCTCGCTGTCCTCATCGGGTTGGCGGTTGGTTGGGGCCTGTTTGCCATTTTTGGTTTCGCACCGGGAGCACCTGGGAAGGCAGGTCCAGCTTTTGCCCTGCCTCAGTTCTTTCCGTGGGGTGCTCCACAGGCGCAGTCAGGCATCCTCGTCACTTGCGTCATTACGATGGTCGTACTCATGTCCAATCTGATCACGAGCATCCAAGTGATGGGGACAGCCAACCGCGAACGGCCTGATGGAGCGAAGTTTGTCCGAGGAACCTTCATGACTGGGTTCGGCACTGCGGTTGCGGGTGCAGTGGGTGCTGTCGGCAACATTCCACTTTCGGTTTCGGCGAGTCTGGTGGATTTGACCGGGATTGGGGAACGGATGCCTTTTCTGATTTCGTCGGTGGTCATCTTGGTTCTTGGAATGCTGCCAGCGGTAGGTCACTTCGCTGCGGGCTTACCGGCACCAGTCGGCTACGCCGTCCTGTTCGCGATTTATGGCCAATTGCTGGGCTTTGCTCTGCGCGATTTCAAGGGGCTGACACTCAATCAAAGAGACTTGTTTATCATTGGCATCGCGGTGCTGTCTGGAGTGGGGATCTTTTTTGTGCCAAGTACGGCGTGGAGGACTTTGCCCGCGATGGCCGCGTATCTTCTTGACAACGGCCTCATCGTTGGTGTGGTTTTAGTACTCATTCTCGAGCACTTGGTGTTTCGGAAAGCGCCCTCAACCGTCAAAACTGATTTGTAGTTTTCGACCATGGGCGCAAGGGGTACTTCAACCTAGCGCCCATTACACGGTTTCAGTGCGTCCGCTGGCCGACTCCCTCGGTGGTTCTGTCCTGAAACACCTCAGGTTTGTCAGTCAATTTCGGCAGCCACTGTTTCATGTCGCTGCTCTTCTCTTTATTGGCGACAAGTACCTGGTTATCGTGACAGACAATGAGCAGGTTTGCTACATCGTATAGGTAGACTTCGTGCTTGGGCGCAAACACAATAGAGTTCTGTGCATCGAGCGACTTGACTTGTCCAAATGTGTGGTTGCCGTTCTCGTCCTGGTTCAGTACGCGCTCGAGTGCAGACCAGGAGCCCAAGTCGTTCCAGGGGAAGAAGGCAGGCACCACAGCCAAGTACTCATGAATCTTTTCCATCAGACCGTAGTCGATCGACACCTTCGGCAGCGCTTCAAACACCGTCTCATTGACCTGAGCAAAGCCACGTTCGATCAAATCATAGTGTTGCGGCAGGTGTTCACGAAACGCCTCAACACCGACGTCGCAGGGGATCGTGAAGATCCCGCAGTTCCACAGGTACCTGCCGGACCGAACCATTCGCAGCGCGACTTGTCGCGACGGTTTTTCGTGAAAACGAACTACGTTACAGACCGGACTGTCCGCTCGGTCGTACTCGATGTACCCGTACCCTGTTTCGGGGTAGTTTGGCACGATTCCGAACAGGGTGATGGCGCGGTGAGTCACTGCGTGATCGAGCGCGGTGTTGACTGCGGAACTCCACTCCACGCCGTCTTCAATGTGGTGATCGGCGGGGCAAAATAGAAGAACATCAAACGTATCTTTAAGCTTGGACAGACAGAGTGCCATGGCTCCCGCAGTGTCCCGTCGAGCGGGTTCGAGGACGATCTGCTCGCCTGTCACATTCGGTAATTGACTGAGGACATGGTCCTGAAACGCCGCCTGCGTGACGATGAAAATTTGGTCACAGGTAAAGTGTCTGCGCAACCTAGCGTAGGTCTCTTGCAGCATGGATCGGTTTCCAATGAGGGGCAGAAACTGCTTGGGCAGTGAAGCGCTGGAGTATGGAAACAGCCGTTCCCCAGAACCGCCAGCCAGAATCACAGCACCGTTCATATCGTTCGTCTCCTTCAGGGCACAATTTCACGAGGCGAAAATGGCTTGTCACATTGCACAAGTGACGAAGGTTTCGCCCTCTTGGTTCACGTCCCTATCAAGTACCTAGGGACTGCTGCTCCAGGGTCGCAGAACGCTCAGCACTTTGAACCTGGGCTAAAACAGACGCCGCGAGCGCAGGGTTGGACATTGCGAATGAGATGTTCGCACGCAACCACCCTTCAAGTTGCCCAATGTCATGGCGAACGCCGTCGAACTGATACGCGAGAGCGCGACCGGACAACGCCAGGTTGCGAATCGCATCGGTCAACTGAAGCTCTCCGCCGTGACCCAGAGGGGTCTGTTCAAGCGCCTCGAAGATGGAGGCGGGCAGAATGTATCGGCCCAGCACAGCGAGATTCGATGGTGCAGCTTTCATGGACGGCTTTTCAAACACGCTGTGAACAGGGATCAGTCGATGCGGTGCATCGTCTGCATTGCCGACCGGATCGATTATACCGTATTTCGATACATCACTAGCGGGTACGCGTTGTACACCGAGCAAAACCGTTTCCGGATCATCGTAGACTTCCATCAACTGCTGGCTGACAGGCCGCTCCGACTGAATGATGTCGTCGCCAAGGAGGACAGCAAAGGGTTCGTTTCCAACAAACGATTTTGCACACAGAACAGCGTGGCCGAGGCCTAGTGGCGTCTTTTGGCGTACGTAGTGAATGTCGACTAGGTCAGAAATGGCCTTGACCTCCGTCAGCATACTCGACTTTCGGCTTTGTTCTAGGTGCAGTTCGAGCTCGGGAGAACGATCAAAGTGGTCTTCGATCGCTTTCTTCGTACGTCCGGTGATAATGAGTATTTCCTCAATGCCCGCGTACACAGCTTCTTCGACGATGTACTGAATGCAGGGCTTGTTGAGGATGGGCAGCATCTCTTTCGGAACTGCCTTTGTGGCAGGGAGCATTCTTGTCCCAAAGCCTGCCGCAGGAATCACGGCCTTACGGACTTTCATCTCCGTCACCTCAAATCTCTGTCGAAACACACGGCTCGTTAGACGCAGAGTCGGTCTGCGCTATGTTCATACAAATCACCTCTATTATACACGCTTTAATCAATCTGGAAGAGCATCAGCAGCTACCAATTATGGGGGAGGGAATCTGAGGATTCCTTCGGACTCCGAAAAGATGTAGAATAACGCTGCTGCACAAGTTGCCTTTTTTCGGAGGGGTCGTCATGCCGTTATGGAAGCGAAATCTCTGGTTGCTGTGGTTTGGGTCACTTGTGACAAGTGCAAGTTACTCCATGGTAGTCCCATTTCTTCCCCTGTTTTTGCTCAAAATCGGCGTTCACCACCATACGTCCATGTGGTCCGGACTCATTTTTAGCAGTGCCTTTCTTACCGGCGCTCTGTCGTCCCCGTTTTGGGGTTCAGTGGCTGACAAGTATGGCCGTAAACCGATGATTATTCGATCTGGCTTTGCACTTTGTGCCGTTTACCTGCTGACTGCGTTTGTTCAGCACCCTTGGGAACTGTTGGCTCTGCGCGGTGTTCAAGGTCTGCTCGCAGGGTTCATTCCGGGCGCCATTGCGCTCGTTGGCACTTCTACGCCGAAGCAAGACGTGGGCTATGCGCTGGCTCTGATGTCCACTGCCACGGCGACCGGGAGCATCCTTGGGCCGCTCGTCGGGGGAGCGGTGGCAAGTTGGCTGGGCAACCGTGCCGCCTTTGCGGCTGCAGGTGTCCTCGTGCTGCTTGGGACACTGCTTGTGCTGATTTGGGTCAAAGAATACAACTTTGTCCCTGCGAAGACGCGCAGTTCCGTGATGGGCGCCATGAAGACAGCGGTACACAACCGTCCGCTGTTGGTAACTCTTCTAATCACGATGCTGACGGCGTTCTCGATCATGACGATTGAACCAGTATTGCCGCTCTACATCGCGCAATTGGGTTCACATTGGCACGACATTTCCCTGCTTGCCGGCATCATCTTCTCACTTTCAGGCATCGCCAGTGTCATTTTTGCCGCGCGCTGGGGACGGTTTGCCGATCGCGTTGGTTTTCGCAAAGTCCTGTTGATCGGACTCATTGGTGGTGGCGTCGGAAATTTGGCGCAGTTGCCGTTTCATCAAATTTGGGGCTTCGCGGTTGTCCGCTTTGTCTACGGGGCATTTTTCTGTGCTGTGTTTCCAGCTATCAATGCGCTCGTTGTTCAGTCCACAGAACCGGACTTTCGTGGGCGAGCTTTTGGTCTTAACCAGACTGCCAATCAAATTGGTACGCTGTTTGGTCCACTCGTGGGTGGAGCACTTGCTGGGGCCTTCTCGGTTCACAGCGTGTTCTGGGTTACAGGTCTCTTGCTCTTGGTCACGACGACACTGACTTACGTCACGGGACGACCACAGCGTGGTGCTGGACAAGCCGCATTCGCTGGGGATGTGCCGCCAAACCACGCAGGCTAGCCTCGACAGCCGTCTTCAGCCCTGTTCGTCGAGCGGTGTCGGTTGCCATGTCGCTACAGTGCTGGCGAGGTCCGGATCAACGACGGAAATGGAAACGCTAGGCAGATTCAGGGCATCGACCTCGGCGACTGAGACGTGCTGGTCGTAGAGCTGAGTCGGTACCTGTTGGTATACCCTGTCGATATCCCGGATCAACTGACTCAAGTCAATCCCCTCGTACACTGGCAAGTGCGGGGCCAAGTAACTTTTCGCCCGCTGCCACATGCGGTAACCGCCGCGTACATTGCCATTCCGCAAGTGGTAGAGGCAGACCGCCGCCTGAATGAGTCCTTTGAGCAGTTGAGGACGGCCGCTGTCGAGCCATAATGACTCCCCGTATTCGTGGCATGTGAAGTAATCTTGAGTCACATTGAAGCAGTACAGGTAGGATATGAGTCGGTCATCGGGCGAGTGCTGCACTGGCTCACCTCCTCTGCTTTCCACTCATGATATCATGAGCGTAGTGCGGTCCTTAGCGGGACTATCGCAAACCTGAACGTAAAGTGAGGTCGAATCTAGACAATGGAGTCTCGACACAAAGTCATCCTCGACGTAGACACAGGCGTGGATGATGCCCTAGCGATTCTGTGTGCAGTACGGTCACCTCAGCTTGACGTCATCGGCATCACGACGTGCTTTGGCAATGTAGATGTAGAGACAGCGACGCACAATACTCTGGCTGTCCTTGAGTATGCCGAGCGGACAGATATTCCCGTCTACATCGGGGCGGAGAAGCCTCTGTTGCGGGAGTGGGGGGGACCGGTGCCGTGGATTCACGGTGACAATGGGCTCGGCGACGCTGAACTGCCACCCCTTCGGCGCTTGGCACAAGATGAGTCCGCTACAACATTCATACACCGCATGGTCACTGAACATCCTGGCGAAGTCACGCTGATCCCTGTCGCGCGGATGACCAATATCGCCAACGTGTTGCAATTTGACCCGACCATCGCCAGAAAACTTAAACGCATCGTCATGATGGGTGGCGCAGCGTTTTGCCCAGGAAATGTTGGACCTTTCGCGGAGGCGAACATCTGGGGGGATCCGGAAGCAGCCCACATTGTGTTTCACTCAGGAGCACCGATCACGATGGTAGGTCTTGACGTGACGATGCAGGCGCGGTTGACTTCCAAACAATTGGCAACATTGAGTGAGAGTCGATATTCAGAGTTTCTGAAAGAGGCCGTGTCGTTTTACATCAACGCCTACGAGCGGACACAGGCACAAGACGGTGACGACAGTTGGTGCGCGTTGCACGATCCGCTCGCTGTTGCGATGGTGGACGATCCGACTCTGTGCGAAATCAAGGACTACTACGTCGACGTTGAAACACACGGTTTATTGACGGCGGGGATGACCGTCGTCGACGCCCGCGCTGTGCCCGAGCACAGGCCGAATGCGTCCGTGTGTGTTAGTGTGGACGCGCCGCGTTTCTTACAGTGGTGTGCCGATCGGCTCGGTTTTGAAGTGTAAACAGGCGTCTGCCACTATGGGGAGCGGCCGAGTCTTGCAGACGAGGGAGGGACAGCGATGACGAGGGTACTGGTGACGGGGTTTGAGCCGTTTGCGGGGGAACCGGTAAACTCCGCATGGGAGGCAGTCAGTGCGCTCCTCAAACATGACCGAGCAAACACCGTGGATGTGTCCAAGCCGGCAGACATGCGCTCCGGTTTACACATTTATGTACGGCAGTTGCCGACCGCGTTCGGCCAGGCGCGCGATGTCCTGGCGCAAGCGCTCGAACACGTTCGCCCGCAAGTGGTCGTGTGCTTTGGTGAAGCGGGTGGGCGCAGCGCGATCTCTGTGGAACGGGTTGGCGTAAACCTCGATCACGCCCGGATCGCGGACAATGCAGGCAATCAACCCATAGAGACAAAGAGCATAGAGGGCGCGCCAGACGCATATTTCAGTCGACTGCCGGTGCGAGAACTGGTCACGCATCTACGAGCTGCCGGGTTGCCTGCAGAAGAGTCGTGGTCGGCGGGAACCTTTGTGTGCAACCATGTCCTGTACGGACTCATGCATGTGTTGCAGACAAAACCTTGGTCTGACGAGTGTATGGCAGCTGGCTTTGTTCACCTACCGTATTTACCAGAACAAGCAGCGCGGCACCCAGGACAGCCATCGCTCGGCCGCGAAGAGTGCGCACGGGCTGTAGACTTCATCGTTAATTACCTGGTGGAGTGGGTACAGGGGAGCGTGCAACCGTGAGCGAATGGACTTGGCTGCACGCCGTCTTTCCGATCGCTGATGTCGAACTGACAAAACCGCCGCTTGACCCCAAAGCTGCGAATGTACTCGTCCGTACGGTCCGTCGAGTACCGGAGTCGGAGCTCACCAGGGATGCATCAGTCCAAAACGAGGTATACGAACTGCGCGTGGCCCCTCACAACGTGGCCCCGTTTCGCGGGGGTCCGTGGCGGCGGAGATTTTTGAGGGAAGAGTTGGAGACGCCGGGTGCAGCTCTGTCGGACTTTCGAGAGCGCCTTGCCGAGGCTGTGAAAACGGCGAGGTCAACATCGGGTCTGTGAACAACGCATCACACCCGCCCCTGCCAGCCGAGGTGCCCGTCGCATAAGATGGGACGAACTTGGCCGGAAAGGGGCGATTCTTATGATCAAATCCGTACGTGCAGCCAGACGTCGTGCCAACGGCCGCAAACCTGAACTTGGCAAGTACCTGCTCTACCTGCACTTCGCCAAAGATGCAAAAATCCGCAATTACTTGCCGACGACGCGGCGGTACTCAGTGAACACTTTGAAGAACTACATTAAGCGCTTCACGTCGGTGTATGTGAAGCCTTCCGGGGGAAGTCGCGGACAAGGCGTTTTAAAGGTTTGGAAATCGGGCAAAGCGGTATTTGTGCAACACACAAACCGGACGAAGCGGGAGTTTTCCAGCATTGATGCTGCTGTGCGGTTTGTCGACAGGCAGCGCGCAGGCCGCGCGTATGTGGTTCAGCGTGGAATCGCGCTGGCACGTGTGCAAGGTTCTCCGTTTGACATTCGCGTGATGATGCAAAAAGAAGTCCCTGGTGGCAAATGGCTGTATTCAGGCATGGCGGCAAAAGTTGCGGGGAAGGGTAGTGTCGTAACCAACGTAGCGCTCAGTCACGGTCGGGTGATTCCTGTGCCCGTTGCGCTCAGGCAGAGTTTTGGCTGGTCAGACGAGCGGATCAAACGCTGCATCGATGAGATGGTTTCGCTAGGCCTGCGCGCAGCCCATCACTTTGATACTTATCAACCGTACCGCGAAATTGGTCTCGACGTAGCCGTGGACACGAGCGGGAGGGTCTGGTTAATAGAGGAGAACACTGCGCCGAGTCACCCGCTGTTCAAGAAGATGACAGTCGACCTGGCGCCGTACCGGCGAATCCAATACCGTTGGGGGCGATATCAACGGGCACTCCAAAAGAGGACCACGTCGTCTCAAAAAGTCCACAAATAGTGTGTCGAAATCCCTCCAAGAACAATAAATAGTATGTCATAATACGTTCTATTAGGACTGCACAATGGAGGGTGATCCAGTGGTTCAAGAGACATGGCAGCGTCTGACACCGGTAGAGCTGATCGAGACGTCGATCCGCCGCAACGAAGGCATGTTGCTCAGCAACGGCGCATTTTGCGCACAAACTGGGAAGTTCACCGGTCGGTCACCTAAGGATAAATTCTTCGTCGCCTATGAGGGTTGCCCGCTTCCGAAGGAGCGTCATCAGTGGTTGACGGAGGCACAGTTTGACCGACTGTTCGCGAAGGTTCAGGCGCATCTACAAGCCACTGGCGGCTTTATTTTTGACGGAGCCGTGAACCATACAGAGCAACACCGAGTACCCGTGCGCTTTTACACGGAGTTTGCCTGGCATAACTTGTTCGTTCAGCAATTGTTCCTGAACGGCGATCCGACTGTAACGCCTGAATACACAGTGTACGGGACCCCGACACTGATGGCATCTCCGGACGAAGACGGCACGCGCACGGAAACGTTCATCGTGATCCATTTGAAACGAGGCATTGTTCTCATCGGTGGCACGGAGTACGCGGGTGAGTTGAAGAAGTCCATTTTCACGCTGATGCACCACCACTTGGCGGAGCGCGACATTTTGCCCATGCACTGTTCGGCTTCTGTCGGCGATGCGGGTGACGTCGCGCTCTTCTTCGGTCTCTCCGGCACTGGTAAAACAACCTTGTCTGCCGACCCAGAGCGCCGGTTGATTGGCGACGATGAGCACGGTTGGGCCGACGATGGGGTATTTAATATGGAGAACGGTTGCTACGCCAAATGCATTGACCTTTCGCGGGAGAAGGAACCAGATATTTACGCTGCCATTCATTTCGGAGCGGTGCTTGAAAACGTAGTGTGTGACGAGAAGCGGGAGCCAATATACTCTGACCGCTCTTTGACGGAGAACACCCGCGCGGCGTACCCGCTCAGCTTTATTCGCAACATCGAACCAAGTGGTCGCGGAGACCACCCAAGCGTTATCGTCTTTCTGTCTGCGGACGCCTCCGGCGTACTGCCGGCTGTCGCTCGCCTGACACCCGAAGATGCTCGCCGCCACTACCTGCTTGGTTACACCAGCAAGCTGGCGGGTACTGAACGCGACGTCGTTCAACCCGAAGCAACCTTCTCCGCCTGTTTTGGGTCGCCGTTTCTCACAGACCGCCCAGTTCGCTACGCCGACATGTTAATGG
>JAKAXI010000022.1 GCA_021816665.1 Bacillota bacterium
TGCGGCACCCGGAAACTGTACACGTGCCGACGTTGGCAGGCGTGCACGCGGTCCAAGGCATGGGCCTGTTCCTGTTCCTGCGCATGTTTGCAAACGGCTGTAGCGCACTCACCGGTATCGAGGCCGTGTCCAACTCGGTGCCTGTCTTCAAAGCACCTTCGCCACAGCGTGCCCAGCGTCTGCTGCTCACGTTGGTCATTACCCTGTCGATGCTCTTCATCATCGTCTCAGGGACGGCTATGTTGCACGGTTTGACGTACAACCCGGACGTGCCGCTGATCAATCAAGAATCCATGCTGCTGTTTGGAACGCACGGGATAGGCTACATTGTGACCGTCATCATCTCTCTCTCGACGATGGCCATTTTGGGTGTGGCAGCGAATACCGCGTTTACCGGTTGCCCGGCGCTGTGGTCTTCGATGGCGCGAGACGGATTCATGCCGCGCTGGCTTTTGCACAAGGGAGACCGCCTCGTCTACAGCAACGGCATCTTGTTCCTGACCTTCATCTCGCTAATGCTCACACTCATTTTTGACGGCAAAGTCAGCGCCCTGATGCCACTCTACGGAGTCTCTGTCTTTTATACGTTTAGCGTGTCTCAACTCGGGATGGTCGTTCGCACGGTCCGCGCACGCAAGAGTGGATGGCTATCGAAAGCGATCGGCAGCGCCAGCGGTTTCACCCTGACGGCCGCGGCCTGCGCGATTTTCGGGATCACGCGTTTCACCAGCGGCGCTTGGCTGGTGATTATCTGCGTGCCTCTGATGGTCTTGATGTTCAGCAAAATCCAGCATCACTATGCGGAATTGAAGGAAGACTTGAGATACGACTTCGCGCGACCGCTCGAACTCGAACGCGACACGATCACGCTTGTCCCGATCGCTTCCGTCAACAAGTCGTCAGTCCACGCACTGGAATATGCGCTGGCCAATTTCAAGAACGTGGTCGCCGTTTCGGTCATTGCCAACAACAGTCCAGAAGAAGCGGAGCGGAAGGAACATAAGCTGCGTGAAGAGTGGGGACGTTTGAATTCAGGTGCCCGGTTGGTCGTGATTCACTCCCAGTATCGCTCCGTGGCAAGACGCCTACAGAGGTTCGTCGACCTCGAGCTTGACCGTTACAAGCCCGAGGACATCACTGTCGTTGTGCCGCAGTTCATCACCAGGAAGTGGTGGCACAAGCTGTTACACAACAAGACCGGGAGTCTCCTGATGGCAACGCTGGTGCTGAACAAGTCTGTGACCGTGTTGACCGTTCCCTACCGCCTGAAGCGATAGCCGCTTTCGCCACAGAGATGGACAAACCACAGCAAACAGGGGCTGTTACCTGGCGCTGCGTTACCGCCTGTTCGGTACAGCCCCTGTGTTTCTGCTAACGGGCGCAACAGAACGCTACATTCAGGCTTTTGCCGCTTGGATGTCGAGCGTGATCTGCACCTGGTCAGCGACCAGTACGCCACCTGTCTCGAGTGCCTGGTTCCAAGTCAGGCCGTATTCGCTGCGGCTGATTGCACCATGCGCCTCAAAACCAACCTTCTCGTTTCCCCATGGGTCTTTCCCACTGCCTTCGTACGTCACCGTGAACGTCTCAGGTTTCGTTGTGCCGCGGATCGTCATGTCTCCCGTGATCACGTACTCACCCGGACTCTTCTTCTCAATCTTCGTCGCTTGAAAGGTCATTTTCGGATGGTTCTCGCCGTCAAAAAAGTCCGCGGAACGCAAGTGGTTGTCGCGGTCGTTGTTGCGCGTATCGACACTGTTGACATCCACGGAAAACTCAATTGTCGCGTCTGTCAGGTCCTCTGGGTTCGCATCAATCGTGGCCTCAAAATCGTGGAACGTCCCCTTCACTTTTGACACCATCATGTGGCGAATTGCGAAGTCAATGCTGCTGTGCGCGGTGTCAACAGCCCACTTTGTCTTCGTCATTGACGCTTCAGCCATGCTATTTCCTCCTTGTGTGCCAATCCTCGGAGAAAGTATGGCTAGAGTTCTATTTTTTATGCACCGGTTAAAACGTTTGATTGACACCCTGCGAGCGAAGCGCACAATAGAGTTGCAAGTCTCTGTTGGGGGGGACAGAATGTGAACGTGTACGACTTCACCGTTGAAACGGCAGACGGCCGCGAGCAAGCACTGGGTCTCTATGAAGGCCAGACCCTGCTCATCGTCAACACAGCCAGCAAATGCGGGTTTACACCTCAGTACAAAGGATTGCAAGAGCTCTACGAGCGGTTTTGCGAGCGACAGTTCACGGTACTCGGCTTCCCGTGTAATCAGTTCGCCAAGCAGGAACCCGGCACCAACGAGGAGATCCAAGCGTTTTGTGACGTGACTTACGGCGTCACGTTTCCCGTGTTCGCCAAGCTCGACGTGAACGGGCCATCCGCTCATCCGCTCTACCAATTTCTCACCAAGGCAGCACCCGGTGTGCTTGGGTCCAGTCGGATCAAGTGGAATTTTACAAAGTTTCTGATCGACCGAAACGGCGAGGTCGTCAAACGCTACGCGCCGAAAACGACGCCTGACGCAATCGCGGCAGACATCGAAGCCCTGCTATAGCAGGCTGACTTAAAACTGCGCCTCAGTGGGATACCCGCGCTGTTCCCAATAGCCAGTGATCGGCGTGAGGCTAAATTCGACGTGGCTGACCCACTTGATCGACTTGTAGCCGTACATCTTTGGAACAACGAGGCGCAGTGGATGCCCTTGCTCTACTGGCAAGGGCACGCCATTCAACGTGTACGCCAGAAGCACTGTCGGGTCGAGCGCCTCGCTCAGTTTCAGACACTCCGTGTACACTCCATCGAACGAGTAGAAACGCACGTATTTCACGTTCGAATGGGGCTGTACGCGCTTCACGAGTTCCGACAAGTGCACCCCGTCCCACGCCACATTTGCCACACTCCACCCGGTCACGCACTGGAAGTTCACCGTCTCCTGATACGAGGGAATCGCCAACACATCGGACCAAGTCAGTGTCATCGGGTTCGCAACGGCGCCGTCCACGCGCAGTCGATAGTCGGGTAACTGTACGGTCGGGTAGTTGCCTGTCACGGTGTAATAGGCGGCGAAATCGCCCGTTGTCGTCGCTCCATTTCGACCAGCGGCACCTGCAATGGGTCCCGCCTGGAAGAGACGAATCAGGGCGGTGCCGGGATCGATTATCGTAAAAAACGCCGTACCCAGCACCCCAAGGCCGAGATACCGCGCAAAGCGGCGCCTGTCGACGTCAACCTGACCAGCGACGCTGTTTGCCCGCGGGCGCAAACTGAACGTTTTGTAGAACGCGTGGATAATGATATAGCCCGCGAGCACGTAGGAGAGGTCACCGTGCCAACTGAAGCTAGCGCTGCGCCAACGCGCAGGAAACCAGGCAACGCGCCACAGGAGCAATCCCGTCAGGACAATTCCGCCGCCAAACACCAGCGGAAACCACCAGTCAAGGCGCCACAGTCGTTTCGTCGCCGGGACGACTCGCAACATCGGCACGATGAGCGTCACGCCAAACACAATCCCAAGCAGAATGTGCACGTCGTAGATGAACGGTAAGTAGGGAATGAGCGGCGTGTGCAGTCCAGGTACATACAGCAAAATGCCCGTAACGAGGAGCAGCGCAAACGACACAATCGTATAGTGATGCAGCCAGACTAGGGCTTTTGGCCACTTGCCGTGCTTGAACCAACGCATGCAGTTCCCCCCCACCCGCTTCCATTATACGTGCCGGCGCGATCCACCTCACACACGACTCCCCCGCTTTTTCACAATTCAGTGACGTCTCAGTGAAATCGTGCCACAACATGTCGGCAATCCGGTATGATCAGACACAATCAAGTCTCTCATTTCGCGGGACAGGTTCTGAGAGGAGACGGTTCGTTGAGCATCGCAGAGGACTTAGCCACCATCTTGCGAACAGACCAAGTGTCGACGGGTGTATCTGTACTCGAGCAGCACAGTCGCGATGAGTCCTACCACCACCCAGTAAAGCCCGACTGTGTGGTGTTCCCGGAGTGCACCCAAGACGTGCAAGAAGTGTTGCGCTACGCGAATGAGCGCGGGGTTGCGGTCGTCCCGTACGCCGTCGGCAGCAGTTTAGAAGGGCACGCGGTGCCGGTGAAAGCCGGGATCAGCATGGATATGATGCGCATGAACCGCGTGCTTGAAGTGCGTCAAGAAGACTTTCTCGTGCGCGTGCAACCAGGCGTCACAAAGGAACAGGTCAACGCTGCACTACGCCAGTACGGCCTGTTTTTCCCGGTCGATCCCGGCGCCGATGCCTCGCTTGGCGGCATGGCAGCGACAAACGCCAGCGGCACCACCACCGTGCGTTACGGCGCCATGAAAGAGAACGTCCGGGCACTTGAAGTCGTGACAGCTGACGGGCGCGTGATTCACACCGGATCGCTCGCAGCCAAGTCCTCGTCAGGGTACAACCTGACTTCGCTGTTTGTCGGGTCGGAAGGAACCCTCGGCGTGATTACTGAGCTGTGGTTGCGCATCTACGGGATCCCGGAGAAGACGATTGCCGCACGCATCACCTTTCCAGACGTCGCGAGCACAGTCCGGGCGTCCACAGCGATGATTGGCACCGGCATTCGCGTCGCGAGGCTGGAGTTTGTCGATCCGGTGATGATGGAAGCGATCAACCACTTTAAGCATACAAACTACCCGGAGCGCCCGACCTTGTTCCTCGAGTTCCACGGCAGTATCCAAGGTGCAGAGGAAGACGCACAGCTCGCGATGGAGATCGCGCGTGAAGAAGGCGGAACAGACATCGTGATCGAGTCAGACGAAAAGGCCCGACACACCCTGTGGGACGCGCGCCACAGCGCAGCATGGGCAATTAAGGCGCGCCACCCAGGCAAAGAGCACATGTCGACGGACGTCTGCGTGCCCATTTCCCTACTCCCAGATGCTGTCGCGCACGCGCGACGCGTGATGGAGGAAGAAGATGCGGTTGGCGGCATCGTCGGACACGTCGGGGATGGTAACTTTCACGCGAGCCTGATCGTGGACCCGAGTGATGAAGCCGACCTCGCAAAGGCTTACCGCGTCAATGAGCGCATTGTTCTGCACGCCCTGGCACAAGGTGGCACCTGCACTGGTGAACACGGCGTTGGCCTTGGCAAGCGTAAGTACCAGCGCAACGAGCATGGGCTCGCTCTCGACTTCATGCAGGCCATTAAGCAAGCGTTCGATCCCGCTGGCATTATGAACCCAGGCAAACTGGTGGATGGTCTGTAGGACCAGACCTGTGGCGGCGACGCGGTTCCCGAGTATTGCGTCCTGTCGCCGCCTCGCTTCATTTACGCCTACGCCGTCGCGTTAAACAGGACGCGACCTTGCACAGAAGTCTTGTATAGCTGGCTAAACTCGCCGCGGACGATGTACTGCAGCGCGGCGAGGAATTCCTCGGCCACTCCTTCAATAAACGGATTTGGCAGCAGGTACCCGCCGTGCTCGGTGACGTACGTCAACTCGCTGTCTCCGAAAAACCGTGTATCTTCGCGCTGGCTCCAAAGCATTACGAAGTCTCCGTCGAATCCGAACGTCTGGTGTCCCCACGTGGACATGGCCGCACACACGCCGTTTGTCTCATCCTGCGTATAGCCACGCTCCCACATCCGCGTATGGTAACTGGCAGCCTGCATGAACTTTGCGAACGCCACTGCCACTGATTCCGGCATCCTCGCTGCCCCCTTCCCATCTCAATCATAGCTTAGCAGAACATGGTCGAAGTCTGCGACACAATACGTCTCGCATCACGCGTTCTGGAATTGACAGAATTCGTTGTCTTCGCTATCATGGGCGTATCGAAATGACCGAATAACGATTTTGGTCATCTGGTCATTGGCGCTCTGAAAGAAGGAGTCAGCCTTGGATGGAAACCGCCAACAAGCTATCGTCGATGCAGCAAAGAAATCGCTGGCTCTGTTCGGCTACAAGGGCACGACGATGGACCAAGTCGCCAAAATGGCAAATGTATCCAAAGGGTCGATCTACAACTTTTTCGCCAGCAAGGAAGACCTTTTCGCCGTGATTGTGGAGGATATGGTCAGAGAACTTGAGTCTGTGTTACATGCGTCTGTGCAAAACGGGCAGCCCGTGTTCACCAGTCTTCACCACGTGATGTCTGATGTGCTGCAGTTTCGCCAGGAGCACGAACTACTCGCGAAGCTCTACCATGAGATGCACGAGCTCGGTACCGCGGCAGCCAACGATGCTATCCGGCACATCGATGACAAGGTTCTCTCGTTTATCGAACGCTTGATCCGTCAAGCTGTGCAACAAGACCAACTCAAACCGTGTGACCCTGAAATCACTGCGTTTTTGTTCATGAGGTTCTACATTGCGCTGGTGTCCGAGTGGAGTGAGCGGCACGAGCCACTCGACAACGAAATGATTTCTCACTTGTTTCAGTTCTATTTTGTCCAAGGGCTGGGTATCTCTTCGTAGCAATTTCGCAGACGAACGAGCCGCAGGCAACGCGAAACTTTCTTGAAGGGGGGACTGCCGGGCGAACGGTCGGCGTAGAGTTAACCAAGTCGATCCCGCAGCCAACTTCAAGTGTACCTGTCTATCTCCGGCCAACACCTTGACAGAGCATCATGAACGGCGGAACACAGTACGACTGTGCGCGCATACCCGCGCGCATCCCAACAAAGGCGTCTACAGCGCCAAACCCAAGGAGGTCATGTATCATGCCGTCCACTAAAGAGATTTTTGCGCAGATCGACGAAGCTCTGAAAGCTGACCCTTCCCGTGTCGAAGGATTCGATTGCGTGTACCAGTTCACACTGACAGGGGACGACCCGGGCACCTATCAGGTCATCTTGAAGCCAGGCCAGGTGAGCGCGGTAGAAGGGGAGCCAGAGACACCGCAGTGCACGATCGAAATGGACTCCGCCGACTACAAGGACATGATCGCTGGCAACCTTAACGGCACACAGGCCTTTATGAGCGGCAAACTCCGCGTTAACGGCGACATTGGTCTAGCGATGCGCCTCGAATCGGTCCTCAGCGCGTACAACGGCTAATCCCTGCGACGGTCCGCATTCGTAGGGTGTGTCAGTCACCGACCGGACGGACGGTCGGTTCGTCTGTCCACCCTGCGATGCGGCGTGTTGTCGGAGATGAGAGGAGGCTTCCGCTAGTGAATCTCACCGAACTGCCGATCGAAAATATACAAATGTTCGGTACCTACACAAATCTCATCTACGAAGACCGAGCATACACGAACATAGAATGCGAAGAACAAGCTTCGAAGCTCGCATACTACCTGCAGCATATCGGCGTGTCTCCAGGCGACAGGGTCATCGTCACAATGCCGAACCGTCCCGAAGTCCTGTGGTCCTACAGCGCCATCGCCAAGGCAGGTGCCGTCGCTGTCCCCGTCATGCCGCTCTTACAAGCCTCTGAAGTCCGTTTCATCGCTGAAGACTGCGCACCAAAAGCAATCATCACTGCCAACCTGCTCTTGTCCAAAGTTCAGGAAGCTGTCCACGACTTGCGGCCAGCTCCGACCATTCTCTGCGTAGACGCGGTCGGCGACCACTCCCTTAACGCTCGCCCCGCGCAGTACGAAACCACGCCGCCTGATGTAAAGGTTCACGATGACGACACCTGCGTCATTCTCTACACATCCGGCACTACTGGCCGCCCAAAAGGCGTCGTGCTCTCGCACAAAAACCTCTACTCTAACGCGAAGGCTGCAGCTGACGTGGCACAAGGGTTCGCGAAGCAGGCCGACGTCGAGCGCGTTGGACTAGTCGTCCTTCCGCTGTCACACGCGTTCGGCTTCACCATGTTGCAAAGCAGCTACTTGACCGGAGACAAGAGTATCGTGCTGCCATTCTTTGAGCCGAAACTCGTGTTTTCCGTGATTGAGAAGTACAAAGTGACGCACTTCAGTGGAGTGCCCGCCATGTTTCACGCGATGTTGCACCACCCGGACGCCGACAAATACGACTTGTCTTCGCTCTCCATCTGTATTTCCGGATCCGCTCCGATAGCGCCACAAACCATACAGGCATTCGCGGCCAAGTTTAACTGCCCTATTTTCGAAGGATACGGACTCTCTGAAGCCGCCCCTGTCGTGACCGCTCCCCGCGCGGATGACGCCTTGAGACCCGGTTCGGTCGGACGGCCGCTGCCTGGTGTCGAAGTGCGCGTCGTCGACGACCACGACCAGCCACTCCCCACCGGCGAGGTAGGCGAACTCGTGGTGCGCGGCCCGAACATCGCGAAGGGCTATCACAACCTGCCTGAGGAGTCTGCGAAGGTGCTGAAGGACGGATGGCTGTACACTGGCGACATGGCACGAATCGACGAAGATGGTTACGTGTTTATTGTCGACCGGAAAAAGGACGTGATCATTCGCGGCGGTTTCAACATCTACCCGCGCGACCTCGAAGACCTCTTGCTCAATCACCCCGCCGTCTCTGAAGTCGCGGTGTTTGGCATTCCATCCGAAGCGATGGGCGAGGAAGTCGTAGCTTACGTGGTAAGGCGACCGAAGGCCGAAGTGACAGAAGCGGAACTCATCGCCTACTGTCAGGAGAAGTTAGCCAAGTACAAGACCCCCCGCTACATCAAGGTTGTCTCTTACGTGCCAAAAAATTTGGTCGGGAAAATTGACAAAAAACTGCTTCGCGAGCAGGCGCAAAAGGATGTGAAATTGTCGTGATCTCGTTTCGACCTACTGAAGAAGAGAAACAGTTCGCCGACGTCGCACGTGACTTTGCTGCGGAAATCCGTGAGGCTGCACGAGCCTGTGAAGAGGCAGGCCGGCCCAGTGACGTGCTGTTGAAAAAAGCGGAAGAGCTCGGCTTTACAGTGATGGAACTACCGGAATCCGCAGATGGACTGGAACTGCCGCTCGTGTCCCAGGCACAAATCTTAGAGGCGCTCTGCTTTGGCGACCTCGGCGTTGTCCAAGGCTTCCCCGGACCGGCCGACGCCGACTCCTTGCTGCGGACGGCCGCGGCTGCTGGTCTCGACACACTGACAGCCGATCTCGGCGCCCAGCCGAGCGCATTCGTCGACGCGCTACAAGGTGAGTCGCTGCCGAAGGAGACGCTGCGTCTCGACACTGCAAACGGTGGTTACCGTTTGTCCGGCAACTCGCGCCCTATGCGAGGTGTCAAGTTCGCACAGCGCCTGTTTGTCGCAGTCGCAGACGACACTGGTCAACCTGCTGTTGTCGTCCTCGACGCCGCTGCCGACGGCGCTACACCTTGGCAAGTGACAGAGGGTGACGTCCGGCTGGGCCTCCTCACCGCCGGTGTAGCGCGCGTGGCCCTTGAAGACGTGGCTGTCCCCGACGATGCGGTGGTTGCAATTGGCGACTCGGCCTCCCAGTGGTTGACGGCGGCGCGGGCGCGCGTCCAGGTGCTGCAGGCCGCGCGGTCTGTGGGCGCCATGCAAGCGGCGGTCGACTACGCCACCATGTACACGGCCGGGCGCAAAGCATTCGGACAAGAAATCGCGAAGTTTCAAGGCGTCTCCTTTACGGTCGCGGATATGGCCATCGAGACTACAGCCGCGCGCAACCTCGTCCTCTACGCAGCAGCACAACTCGACGCGAATGACAACGCCGGCGTTCAGTCTGCCCGCCTTGCCGCGGCTCGCGCAAGCCGATCCCTCCGCTTCGTCACCAGCAACGGAGTTCAATTGCTTGGCGGCCACGGCTTCGTCCAGGACTACCCAGTCGAGAAGTGGATGCGTGACGGACAAGCGCAGGCGGTGCTGTACGGCCGCGAAAGCGAACGACTGATTGAGTACGGTGAAGCCCTGCTCGGGAAAGGAGGCGCATCTGCGTGATCGAATTCAAACTTACGCCTGCCCAAAAGCAAATGAAGGACCTCACGCACTGGTTTGCCGCGAACGAGATGCGCCCCATCTCGATGCTCTCCGACAAGCTCGGCAAGGTACCGGATGAGTGGCTCGACAAGGTCAACAAGATGGGGATCACGCTCGCCGCCGGAGGCGGCATGGGCGGCTCTGGTTCGGGGTCGGGCTCATCCGGTGCGAAGAAAGACGACGCGGACGTCGACCCGGAGGTGAAGCGTCAGACCAACCGCACAACCGTGATCGCGGCAGAAGAAGTCGGCTGGGGTGACCCGGCGATTGCACTCACTCTGCCCGGTCCAGGTCTCGGCGGACCACCGGTGCAAGGCAGTGGTACGCCAGAACAGAAGCAGCGGTTCTTGTCCATCTTTACCAAAGACAAACCGCGTTGGGGCGCCTACGCACTGACCGAGCCGGAAGCGGGTTCCGACGTGTCCAACATCCGCACGACTGCGCAGAAAGTGGATGGCGGCTACGTGATCAACGGACAGAAGATCTTCATCACGAACGGCGGCCGCGCCTCGTGGGTCGTTGTGTTCGCGACGGTCGACCGAAGCGCGGGCCGCGCCGGACACCGAGCGTTTGTGGTGGAACAGGGGACACCGGGTTTTCGCTGCAGTCGCCTCGCCCACAAAATGGGCATGCGCGCGTCCGAGACGGCTGAGTTGGTGTTTGAGGACTGTTTCGTGCCGGACGAGAACCTGCTTGGCGGCGAAGAGTACTACGCGAAGCGCGCGGAGGGCAAGAGTGGCTTCCAGGTTGCCATGGCCACGTTTGACAACACACGCCCTGTTGTAGCGGCGATGGCCACAGGGATCGCACAGGCCGCGTACGACTACACGCTCGACTTTGTGCGCAAGGAGTACCCGAAGTCCGGCCGGCTGTATCAGTTGGCGTGCGAGAAACTCGCCGACATGGAACAGACCATCCAGGCGGGCCGTCTGCTGACCTGGGAAGCGGCGTGGAAGGCCGACATCGGCCAGCCGAACTCAAAAGAGGCCGCAATGTGCAAGGCGTACGCTGGCAAGAACGCCTTGGAAGTATGCGAGACGTGCCTCGAGTTACTAGGGCCGGCGGGGATCGACGGGCACATTGTCGAAAAATTGTACCGCGACGTCAAGGTGTACGACATCTTCGAAGGCACCAATCAGGTACAGCACCTGATTGTCGCACGCCGCCTCTACGACGCATTCGAGCTGCGGATCTAATCGGAGTCGCGGCCGGCACCAGTGCTCGCCATGGCTGTGCTGGTGTTCGTCGAGAGCCAAAAGTGGCCCTCGCGAACGGAAAAATGTCGCTACAGCACCGAAATCACGCCTGTAGCGACATTTTCGACACTTCACCGACCGCGACAGGCCCAACGTCTCAGTTCAATCAGGTGTTTGTTTCACCTCAAACTTCCAGTTGGCGCACGTCCAGCCACTGCGGCGTCTGCTCAAGTGCCGCAGCGACCCGCAGTAACAAGTCTTCGCGACCGCGGGCGGCAACCACCTGCACGCCGACCGGCATCCCGTTCTCACTGCGGTACATCGGCACCGACATCGCCGGTTGACCGGTCAGGTTTGCGAGTTGGGTGAAAGGCGTCCGCTTGAGGCTTGTCTGCACCAGTGTGTCGACGAGGCCGACCTTCTGCAGCACCTTGGCGATCCCGAACTTGTCCACGACCGATATCAGCGCCCGTTCCATCCCCGTTGGCGCTAGCTCGCCGATCTTCGCAGGCATCATCGCTGTGGTTGGCGTCAGGTAGAGGTCGTACGTCTCGTGGAATGCTTCCATCTGCACCGCTGCCTTGTCCCACTCACGCAGGGTCATCACAAATTCGGCCGCCGACGTTGTTTTTCCAAGCACAGCGAGCATCCACGTCGTCGGTTCCACGTCCCCGAGCTTGACTTTGCGGCCAAGAATCGGCTCAAGTGCCATTAACTCCGCGCCCACTTCAGCGAAATACATCGTGATGTAGCTCTTGGCGAGCTGCAGCCCGTCGACGGGCGCTGTTGCTTCTGTCACGTGGTGACCGAGCGATTCGAACAGGCGTGCTGTGTCGAGTACTGCTTGGCGACAAGCTGGATCTACCGCAGTTCCTAGCGGAGAAGTGACGGAGTATGCAATGTTCAGTGGATGAGGGATGGGCTCGTTCAGCGCGCGCAGGTAACTGCCGTCAAAACGGGGAGGCAAAAATGCTCGGCTCTTCTCGTCCGTGATTAAGGCATCGAGCACTGCGGCGCTGTCGCGCACGCTTTTCGTCAGCACGTGACTGACTGACGCGCCCTGCCAATGCCGGCTCAACTGGGGGCCGACTGGGGTGCGTCCGCGCGTCGGTTTGAGTCCGAAAAGTCCGCAGTACGCTGCGGGAATGCGGATCGATCCACCGCCGTCACTGGCGCCCGCGAGCGGCACCATCCCAGCTGCCACGGCGGCAGCCGAGCCACCACTCGAGCCGCCTGGCGTAACATCCGGATTCCACGGGTTACGCGTCGGGCCTTTGTGCTGGGGTTCCGTCACAGCCATCAGTGCAAATTCTGGCACGTTCGTGTAACCGAGAAAGACAAACCCCGCCTGACGCATCTGCCGCGCGTAGAGTGAGTCTTCCGTCGCTCGGTTGCCTTGGTACGCGCGAGAGCCGAACGTCATCGGCTCACCCTCAACTTCTTGGTACATGTCTTTCAGTAGCATGGGCACTCCAGCAAATGGTGCGTCCAACAAAGTCTCGGCCTGCTTACGCGCCTGCTCATACATTTTGTGTGTAACGGCGTTCAACTTCGGATTGAGCCGCTCGATCTCGTTGATCGCCTGTTCCACCAGTTCCTTCGGTTCGACTTCGCGAGCCTTGACCAGTTTTGACAGCGCTGTGGCGTCGTGATCTCGAAACAGAGAACTCATCAAGCTCTGCCCTCCCCATGCAAGCATCACACACGAATATGCCTTCACCTGAATCCTGAACTGTGATCCGTCAGCCGATCCGCGCCTGCACTTAGCCTTGGAGCCGCTTCCAGACAATGCTCTGTAAGACTAACTCTTGCCCGTGGGCGACGGTGTTCACAACCACCTGATACGTTCCCCGTGTGCCAACAGTCTCTTCTGTAACTGCTTTCCCGCTGACCA
>JAKAXI010000023.1 GCA_021816665.1 Bacillota bacterium
CCGATCTTACACGACGGTCGCAAGCACGTGCCGGTTTATGTCAGCGAGGACATGGTCGGCCATAAGCTGGGTGAGTTTGCACCTACCCGGACGTTTAAAGGCCATGCCGGTGACGAACGGGCTTCGAGATCGCGCTAGGCCATGGGCCAGAAGGAGGAACTTAGCATGGAAGCGACACAAGCGCGTGCCGTGGCCAAGTACATCCGCATCGCGCCGCGTAAGGTGCGTCTGGTCGTGGACCTGATTCGCGGGAAGCGAGTCGGTGAGGCCTTGGCCATCCTGAAATTCACGCCGCGAGGCGCGTCGCCGGTCGTGGAGAAAGTTTTGCGCTCTGCGATGGCGAATGCGGAAAACAACCACAACTTGGACGTTGACAACCTGATCGTCAAAGAAGTGTTCGTCGATCAAGGGCCGACGTTGAAACGATTCCACCCCCGTGCACAAGGGCGGGCGTACAGCATCTTCAAGCGCACGAGCCACATCACTGTGGTGGTCGCCGAGAAAAGGGAGGGATAACGGCGAATGGGGCAAAAGGTCAATCCAGTTGGTCTGCGTATCGGGATCATTCGGGACTGGGAATCCAGGTGGTTTGCGAATAAAAAGGATTACCAGGACTTGTTGCATGAGGACCTGCGGATCCGCAATTATGTCTTTCGTCGATTGAAGGATGCTGCTGTTGCGTCAGTCGACATCGACCGTGCGGCGACGCGCATTAATGTCACGATTCACACCGCCAAGCCGGGCATGGTCATCGGTAAAGGCGGTACGGAAGTTGACGCTCTTCGCAACGAACTCAATGCACTGACTGGCAAGCGTGTGCACATCTCGATTTCTGAGATTAAATCGCCTGATTTGTCCGCGAAGCTGGTTGCCGACAACATTGCAGGACAGCTCGCGCGCCGCGTCTCTTTCCGCCGCGCGATGAAGCAGGCGATTCAGCGCTCAATGCGTAATGGCGCAAAGGGAATTCGTGTGCAAGTGTCAGGTCGCCTCGGCGGCGCTGAAATTGCCCGTACCGAAGGTTACTCTGAAGGAACAGTGCCTTTGCACACGCTGCGGGCTGATATTGACTACGCGCTTTCTGAAGCGCATACCACGTACGGACGCATCGGCGTGAAAGTCTGGATTTACCGGGGTGAAATCCTGCCACAGCGGGCCCGGAAAGGCGTCGAAGAAGGAGGTAACTAAACCATGTTGATGCCAAAGCGTGTCAAACACCGCAAGGAACACCGCGGCCGGATGACAGGGCAGTCCAAAGGCGGCAACGAGGTGACCTTCGGAGAGTTTGGCCTGCAGGCGCTTGAACCCGCCTGGGTAACGAACCGACAGATTGAAGCCGCACGTATTGCGATGACTCGCTATATCCGCCGTGGCGGTAAAGTGTGGATTAAAATCTTCCCGAGTAAGCCTGTCACGCAGAAGCCTGCTGAAACCCGGATGGGTAGCGGTAAAGGTTCTCCAGAAAAGTGGGTAGCGGTCGTTAAGCCGGGCCGCATTCTGTTCGAACTCGCCGGTGTCCCGGAAGAGACAGCGCGCGAAGCATTGCGATTGGCCGCACACAAACTTCCGATCAAGACGAAGTTTGTAGTCCGTGACGAAGTGGGTGGTGAGGCGGATGAAAGCTAACGAACTTCGGGAGTTATCAAACGAAGAGATTGAAAGCCGCATCGACCAGCTCAAGGATGAACTGTTCAACCTCCGGTTCCAACTCGCGACGGGGCAACTGGAGAACCCGATGCGCATTGGCCAGGTTCGCAAAGACATCGCCCGCGCGAAGACAGTTCTTCGGGCGCGCGAGATCGGCATCAGCTAATCCGAGAGGAGGTTGACAGAGATGGAGCGCAACTACCGCAAAGTGCGGGTCGGCAAAGTCGTCAGTGACAAGATGGACAAGACGATTGTCGTCGCCGTTGAGGAGTACATTAAACACCCTTTGTATGGCAAGACCATGCGTCGGACGACCAAGTTCAAGGCCCACGATGAAACGAACCAGGCCAAGATTGGCGATACCGTGCGGATCATGGAGACACGCCCGCTGAGCAAGGACAAGTGCTGGCGGTTACTCGAGATTGTGAAGAAGGCCGTCGTGATCTAACAGCGGCTTCGCGAAGGGAGGCAGCGCGATGATTCAACCACAGACGAGACTTGCGGTGGCGGACAACACAGGCGCTAAGGAGATCATGTGCTTCCGCGTACTGGGCGGTTCAAACCGTAAGACTGCCAATATCGGCGACGTCATTGTCGCTTCCGTGAAGAGTGCAACACCCGGAGGCGTTGTCAAGAAAGGCGATGTCGTGAAAGCTGTCATCGTCCGCAGCAAGCGTGGTGTGCGGCGCACAGACGGGTCGTACATCCGGTTCGACGAAAACGCAGCTGTCATTATCCGCGATGACAAGAGCCCGCGCGGCACGCGCATCTTTGGTCCAGTGGCCCGCGAACTGCGCGAGCGCGAGTTCATGAAAATTATCTCCCTGGCGCCGGAAGTTCTTTAAGACCAGGGGGCCAGGAGGTGCTTGCAGTGACGAAACTTCACGTGAAAAAGGGCGACAAAGTCGTCGTGATTGCCGGTAAGGACAAGAACAAGTCCGGCCGCGTGCTGTTGGTCGACCCGAAAGCCTCGCGCGTCGTGGTCGAAGGGGTCAATGTGGTAAAACGCCACACGAAGCCGAACGCGGTGAATCCGGAAGGCGGCGTGATTGAAAAAGAAGCGCCGATTCACGTTTCGAACGTAGCGCTCGCAGACCCGCAGAGCGGTAAACCGACTCGGGTCGGCATCAAGGTTCTCGAAGACGGGACGAAGGTACGCTACGCCAAAAAGTCTGGCGAAACGATCGACGAGTAGCCAGGTGACAGGAGGAATTTCGGTGAGTCGGTTACGTGAGAAGTACGAGACCTCCATCGTCAAGGAAATGATGAGCAAGTTCTCATACAAGTCCGTGATGCAGGTCCCGAGAATTGAAAAGGTCGTTATCAACATGGGTCTCGGCGAAGCGACGCAAAACCCGAAGGTGATCGACAGCGCGCTCGCAGAATTGACGTTGATTGCCGGTCAAAAGCCGGTTGTCACACGTGCGAAGAAGTCGATTGCGCAGTTCCGCGTCAGGCAGGGGATGCCGATTGGCGTGAAAGTGACCCTGCGTGGCGAACGCATGTACGAGTTTCTCGACAAATTGATGAACGTCGCGCTGCCGCGAGTCCGCGACTTCCGTGGCGTATCGCCGAAAGCGTTCGACGGCCGTGGTAACTACACGCTCGGTCTGCGTGAGCAGCTGATCTTCCCGGAGATTGACTACGACAAGGTCGACAAGGTGCGCGGTCTCGAAGTGGTTGTCGTTACGACGGCAAACTCGGACGAAGAGGCGCGGTCGCTGTTGACCACGTTTGGGATGCCGTTCCGTCAGGCCTAAAATTTTAATCCGTGGGAGGACGAAGACATGGCGAAGAGATCCATGGTCGTGAAAGCCCAGCGGAAGCCGAAGTTCAGCACGCAGGCCTACACGCGTTGCCGGATCTGCGGACGACCGCACTCGGTACTGCGCAAGTTCGGCATCTGCCGAATCTGCTTTCGCGAACTGGCGTATAAGGGCCAGCTGCCCGGCGTGAAGAAGGCTAGCTGGTAAACTGCTTGCTCGAAAGGGGGTTCTTTGACGGTGGTTATGACTGATCCCATTGCAGACATGCTGACTCGGATCCGAAACGCCAACCTGGTTGGCCATGAGAAAGTTGAGATTCCGGGTTCCAATATTAAGCGGTCCATTGCAGAGATTCTGAAGCGCGAGGGCTACATTCGCGATGCGGAGTTCATCGCGGACGACAAACAAGGTACGATTCGCGTCTTCATGAAGTACGGCAAGGGCCAAGAACGCGTCATCACAGGTCTCAAGCGCATTAGCAAGCCAGGCCTGCGCGTGTACGCGTCCCATGACAACATTCCGCGCGTCCTGGGCGGACTCGGGACTGCCATCCTGTCCACTTCGCGAGGGATTATGACGGATAAAGAAGCACGCAAGTTGAACGTGGGCGGAGAAGTTCTCTGCTACATCTGGTGATCCCGGTCTACGAATGGGGGTGTAACGATGTCCAGAATCGGTAGAAAGCCGGTCGCGATTCCGTCCGGTGTCAACGTGGAAGTAGCGGGGACAGAGGTGACGGTGAAGGGCCCGAAAGGCACTTTGACCCGTCGCATTCACCCCGATATGAAGTTGGTTGTTGGTGAGAGCGAAATCGTCGTGGAACGCCCAAGCGACGAGAAACTGCACCGCAGCCTGCACGGCACCACTCGCAGTGTCGTGGCGAACATGGTGGAAGGCGTGACGAACGGATTCACAAAGAACCTCGACCTCGTCGGCGTCGGTTATCGCGCAGCCAAGAACGGCAACAAAGTGACGCTGTCTCTCGGGTTCTCGCACCCAGTTGAACTGCCGGCTGTCGACGGTATCGAAGTCGAAGTTCCTGCGGCGACAAAGTTGATTGTGCGCGGCATTGACAAGGAACTGGTGGGCGCGTACGCGGCGAAAGTGCGCGACATCCGCAGACCAGAGCCGTATAAGGGCAAGGGCATCCGCTACGAGGGCGAGCGTGTCCGCCGCAAGGTCGGTAAGACTGGTAAGAAGTAATGTGCGAACGGTTTAATCTGCACAAGCCTGGCTCTGGAAGGAGGAACTCTGCATGATTACGAAGGATGACCGCAACCGCGCGCGTAAGCACCGCCACCTGCGGGTTCGCAAACGGATCACCGGCACGGAAGTTCGTCCGCGTCTGAATGTGTACCGTTCGAACAAGCACATCTACGCGCAGGTCATTAACGACGCGAATGGTACGACGCTGGTGAGCGCATCGACACTCGACCCCGAGTTGAAGAGCGATGTGCAAAATGGCGGGACTGTGGAAGCTGCGAAGAAGGTCGGCGCTTTGGTCGCAAAGCGTGCCATCGATAAAGGGTTGACAGCCGTTGTGTTCGATCGCGGTGGTTACCTGTATCACGGACGCGTACAGGCGCTGGCGGACGCAGCGCGTGAAGGCGGATTGCAATTCTAACCGGAAAGGAAGGTGTACACGTGCTCATCGATCCGAATCAACTCGAACTGTCGGAAAAAGTCGTCTCGGTCAACCGCGTGTCGAAGGTGGTTAAAGGCGGACGTCGTTTCTCCTTTTCAGCGCTGGTCGTTGTTGGCGACGGGAATGGCTACGTAGGTGCGGGTCTTGGCAAAGCTGCTGAGGTGCCGGACGCGATTCGCAAGGGCATCGAGGACGCGAAAAAGAGCCTCATTCACGTGCCGCAAAAGAAGACGTCCATCCCGCATGAAGCGCTCGGACACTTCGGCGCGGGCCGGGTGTTGATCAAGCCGGCTCCGGAAGGTAGCGGTGTGATCGCTGGTGGACCGGTGCGCGCTGTGCTTGAAGCAGCCGGGATCAAAGACATCGTGACCAAGTCGCTCGGGTCTGCAAATCCGATCAACATGGTGCACGCAACGCTTGATGCGCTCAAGCAGTTGAAGCGCGCTGAAGAAGTGGCGCGCCTGCGCGGTAAGAGCGTTGAAGAGATTCTTGGATAGGAGGGAAAACCGTGGCCGGTAAATTGGCGATTACGCTCAAGAAAAGCCCCATCGGTCGTCCCGAAAATCAACGCAAGACGGCGCTTGCTCTCGGGCTGCGCAAGTTGCAGCAGACCGTTGTGAAAGAGGATACGCCGACGATTCGCGGCATGGTGGGTCGAATCTCGCACCTCGTCGAAGTGAAGACCGTCGAGGAAGCCTAAGAACAAGGAGGTGGCAGGTATGCAGCTGCACGAACTTCGCCCAGCACCTGGATCTCGCCAGACCCGCAAACGTGTGGGTCGCGGAACGAGTTCTGGCATGGGTAAGACATCGACGCGCGGTCACAAGGGTCAATGGGCCCGCTCTGGTGGTGGAGTCCGCCCGGGCTTTGAAGGTGGACAGACGCCGTTGTTCCGTCGCCTGCCGAAACGTGGATGTACGAAGGATCCGTTCGCGAAACACTACGTCACGGTCAATCTTGAGCGGTTGAACGAGTTAGCGGAAGGCACGGTGGTCACACCGGAACTGTTGCTGGAACAGCGCATCATCCGGTCGCTCGAGGACGGTCTGAAAGTCCTCGCTCGGGGTGATTTGACAGTCAAACTGACGGTTCGCGCACACGCTTTTTCAGAAGCCGCGAAGCAGAAGATTGAAGCGGCAGGTGGCACGGCTGAGGTGATATAAGGTGTGGCAGACGATCGCCAACCTCTGGCGACTGAAGCATCTGCGGGGACGCATTCTGTTTACGCTGATGGTGATTGCCCTGTACCGGATTGGCACGTACTTCCCGGTGCCGGGCATGAACACCGCGGCGCTGTCAGGTACGCAAAACAATGCGTTCTTCAACCTGATGAACATGTTCTCAGGAGGCGCGTTCTACCGTTTCTCCATCTTTGCAATGAGCGTTACGCCGTACATCACGGCGTCGATCATCATGCAGTTGCTCCAGTACGGGGTTGTACCCCGCTTTGAGGAGTGGCAAAAAGAGGGGGAGTCCGGGCGTCAGAAGATCACGCAGGTCACTCGCTACTTGACCGTCGCACTCGGACTGCTGCAGGCCGCGGGCCTCACGTACGAATTCACGCGCAGCGGACTTCTGTACTCCAATACCTTGTGGTCGTACGCTGTCGTTGTCGTGGCTCTGACGGCTGGCGATACGCTGTTGATGTGGTTTGGCGAAATGATTACGGAGAAGGGTGTCGGCAACGGCATCTCCATCATCATCTTTACCAACATCATTTCGCAATTTGGCCAAATTGGTCAGGAAATCGCAGCGAACTGGTTTACTGCTCACCCAGGGAGTTTGTTCCTGAACATTCTCAAGGTGCTACTGCTCCTTGCTGGCATCGTCGTGATTTTCGTCATGATTGTGTTCGTGCAGCAGGCGGAGCGGAAGATTCCTGTGCAATACGCCAAACGCGTTGTCGGCCGCACAGTGTACAGCGGGCAGCAGACGCACATTCCGCTGAAGGTGAACGCCGCCGGTGTGATACCGGTCATTTTCGCGATGTCGCTGTTGATTCTGCCTTCCACTGTCGCCTCGTACTTCACGAAGTACACGTGGGCGCAAGCGATTGAGCGGTATTTATACCCGAATTCGCCGTGGTTTATCGCAGCTGAGATTGTGCTCATCATCCTGTTCACGTTCTTCTACACGCACGTGCAGTTGAACCCTCAGCAAATGGCTGAGCAGCTCCAGAAGAACGCCGGCTACATTCCTGGCATCCGCCCGGGTAAAGACACGGAAGACTACATCGTCCGTGTCGTCAACCGGATCACGGTGTTTGGGTCGCTGTTCCTCGGTGTGATTTCGGTCCTGCCCTTCCTGCTTTTGTCCGGGATGAACCTACAGAATGTGTACTTCGGCGGGACGTCGCTCTTGATTATCGTCGGTGTTGCGCTGCAGACGATGCAACAGATGGAAGGGCAGATGCTGCAGCGTCATTATCGCGGGTTTATTCGGTAGCAACCGCTCTCGAAGGGGGAACCAGTCATGCAAGTGATGATGCTCGGATTGCCGGGCGCTGGTAAAGGCACGCAGGCAAGCCGGATCCATGCGGACTACGGCATCCCGCACATCTCGACAGGTGACATGTTCCGCGCGGCAATCGCTGCACAGACGCCACTCGGACGTGAGGCCCAGAACTACTTGGAGAGCGGCCGCCTTGTTCCGGACGAGTTGACGATCGGCATTGTGCGTGAACGTCTGCAAGAGCAGGATGCCGCTCACGGTTTTGTGCTTGACGGCTTTCCGCGCACGCTCCCGCAGGCTGAAGCGCTAGACGGAATGCTGAAGGCACTCGGTAAACCGCTTGATTGCGTACTGTACATCCACGTACCGCGGGAGGTTTTGCTGGCGAGACTGACGGGACGCAGGATTTGTAAGTCCTGCGGCGCCACGTACCACCTCGTCTTTCAGCCACCTCGGCTAGAAGGCCGCTGCGATGTATGCAACGGCGAGCTGTATCAGCGGGCCGACGACACGGCAGAGAAAGTCGCGACAAGACTGGAGCAATATGCCCAGACGGAACCACTTGTCGATTACTATCAGGAGCGTGGTCTTCTGCGACGGGTGGATGGGGAACAGGAGATTGACAGTGTATACGACGAGGTCAAGGGCGAACTTGATCGCTTGCAGTCCAGGTAGAGGTGACAGGGATTGAAAACTCCCGCGCTGCCAGAAATCGGGCGTATCGTAGAAGTCGTTCGCGGGCGTGACCGCGGTTTATACGCGGTGGTTGTCGGTCACGAACCGGCTCGGTTCGTTCAGATTGCCGACGGCGACAAGCGCAAGGTCGACTGCCCGAAGAAGAAGAACGTCCTGCACATCCGACCGATGCCGATGGTGGCGGATGAAGTGGCGCAGATCGTCGCGGGTGGGGGCCGAGTCACAAACGCAAATCTGCGGTACGCAGTTCGGCGATTCTTGGCAGAACATCCACAGCGCATGGAAGCGCAAGAGGAGGAGGGGGTAGAGCGTGGCGAAGGATGACGTGATCGAAGTCGAGGGAAAAGTCATTGAACCCTTACCGAACGCGATGTTTCGCGTCGAGCTGGAAAACGGCCACAAAATCCTGGCGCATGTCTCCGGCAAGATTCGGATGCACTACATCAAAATCTTGCCAGGCGACCGGGTGACGGTGGAGTTGTCCCCATATGACCTGAGCCGTGGTAGAATTACGTACCGGTACAAATAGTTGAGACTGGCTGTTTGTCGTCAGATTCGCTATGATATACCGGATGAGGAGGGTGCAAAGTGAAAGTTCGACCGTCTGTCAAACCGATGTGCGAAAAGTGCAAGGTCATTCGCCGCAAGGGTACGGTCATGATCATTTGCGAAAACCCGAAGCACAAGCAGCGCCAAGGGTAATCCTGCCGGATTCTGTTGGTGCAGGAAGTCCGGCCGTCCGGCCGGTTTAGTTCCGTCAATCGCGGTCTGCAGCGCGGCTGCCCGAAAGGGGTCTGCACCGTGTTTGAATAGATGATATTTTTTCGGAGGTGGACGAAGCGCATGGCACGTATCGCAGGCGTAGACTTGCCGCGAGACAAACGGGTGGAAATCGCCCTGACCTATATTTTCGGGATTGGTCGCACCACCGCGAACAAGGTACTGAAACAGGCGGGCATTAACCCAGACATTCGCGTCAAGGACTTGAGCGAAGAACAGGTAATCCAACTGCGTGACGTCATTGACAAGACGTTGAAGGTCGAGGGCGACCTGCGCAGAGAAATTGCTCTGCACATCAAACGGCTCGTAGAAATCGGTTCGTACCGTGGCTACCGTCACCGTCGCGGCCTACCTGTCCGTGGACAGCGCACAAAGACCAACGCCCGCACGCGTAAAGGTCCGCGCAGGACAGTAGCTGGGAAGAAGAAGTAATAAGGAGGATCACGAATGCCGAAGACACAGCGCAAAGGTGCAGCCGCAGCTCGCACCAAGCGGCGTGACCGTAAAAATATCGAAGTTGGCGTCGCGCACATTCGCTCGACGTTCAACAACACGATTGTCAGCATCACCGACGCGACCGGCAACGTGGTGTCGTGGTCTAGCTCTGGCAACGTAGGCTTCAAAGGATCCCGCAAGAGCACACCGTTTGCTGCCCAGATGGCAGCAGAAACTGCCGCGCGCACCGCAATGGAACATGGCATGAAGACGGTAGAAGTGAGCGTTAAGGGACCGGGTGCAGGTCGCGAGGCTGCCATCCGTTCACTCCAGGCCGCTGGTCTCGAAGTGACGGGCATCCGCGACGTAACGCCAATTCCGCACAACGGCTGCCGTCCACCAAAACGCCGCCGCGTCTGACGATTGGCGGTGCTCTAGTCGGGTTGACGGCTGACCAGCGGGAATCTCGAAAAGCTGCGGAAGATGACTGTCTTCTGCTTGGGTATAGATCGAATTGGAGGTGTCAACACTAGAATGGCAAGATATACCGGACCAGTGTGCCGTCTGTGCCGTCGGGAAGGCATCAAGCTGTACCTGAAAGGCGAGCGGTGTTATAGCGAGAAGTGCGCGATTGACCGCCGCCCAACGCCTCCCGGACAACACGGGCAAGGCCGCCGACGGAACTCAGAATATGGATTGCAGTTGCGAGAGAAACAGAAGGCGCGTCGCTACTACGGTGTGCTTGAGAAACAGTTTGAAAGTTACTATGAAGAAGCTGCCCGCAGACAGGGTGTCACAGGCGAAAACCTGTTGCGGTTGCTTGAGAGCCGACTGGACAACGTCGTGTACCGACTCGGCTTTGCTGCATCACGCAAGGAAGCTCGTCAGTTGGTGCGCCATGGACACTTTGACGTCAACGGACATCGCGTGGACATTCCCTCGTACCTGACCAAGGTAGGGGACGTTATCGTGATCAGGGAAAAAAGTCGATCGGTCGACCGCATCAAAGACTTGTTGGAAGCAGCTGAGTCCAAGACCATCGCGCCTTGGCTGGAACTTGATGTGGCAAGTTTCAGCGGCAAGGTAACCCGCCTGCCGGAACGTGGAGAGATCGACACGCCTGTAGCCGAGCAGATGATTATCGAGCACTATTCACGGTAATCATCGCCAGGCGTCCGTTCATGCCGGGGCTTAGGTCGAGGAGGAGGGTTATGGATGATCGAAATTGAGAAGCCGAAAATTGAGGTGGCGGAACACAGCGCGAACTACGGCAAATTTATCGTAGAGCCGCTGGAGCGCGGGTACGGCACCACGCTTGGGAACTCGCTGCGCCGAATCCTGTTGTCGTCTATTCCGGGAGCCGCTGTGCGCTCGGTGAAGATTGAAGGAGTCTTGCACGAGTTCTCCACCATCCCGGGCGTTGTGGAAGATACGACCCAGCTCATCCTCAACCTGAAGCGGCTCTCGCTCAAGATTCACTCCGACGAGGAGAAGGTCCTCATCATCGACGCCAATCAAGCTGGCGTGGTGACCGCAGGCGACATTCGCGCCGACTCGGACGTGGATATTGTCAACCCTGACCTGCACATTGCTACCCTGACGGATGGGGCGCATTTGTACGCAGAACTGCGTGCCGGGCGTGGGCGTGGCTATGTGTCGGCGGACAAGAATAAGTTGGAAGAACAGGAGATCGGGCTCATCCCCATCGACTCGATCTATTCTCCGATCACGCGCGTGAATTATACGGTCGAGAACACACGCGTCGGGCAGGTCACTGACTACGACAAGCTAACGCTTGAGGTCTGGACCGATGGCAGTATCGCGCCGCAGGAGTCGGTCAGCATCGGCGCTAAGATTCTCACGGAGCACTTGATGTTGTTCGTCGGTTTGACGGATCGCGGTCAGGACGCTGACATCATGGTTGAGAAAGAGGAGTCACTGTCCGATCGGGCAATGGATATGCCGATCGAAGAACTTGACCTGTCGGTGCGCTCGTACAACTGCCTGAAGCGCGCTGGCATCAACACTGTCGCAGAGTTGTGTGGCAAGACTGAGGACGAGATGATGAAGGTGCGCAACCTTGGACGCAAGTCGCTCGAGGAAGTGCTCGAAAAGCTCTCCGCACTCGGATTGTCGCTGCGCGAAGAAGACTAGCTGCCACCGCGGTGACGCGGTAGGCGAGAGAGAACGACTTTGTGAGGGAGGGTAACGTCGTGTCATACCGCAAACTCGGCCGCACCTCGGCTGCGCGCAAGGCGTTGTTCCGCAGCTTGGTGACCGACTTGTTTCAATACGGACGAATTGAGACGACCGAGGCGAAAGCGAAGGAAATTCGCAAAGTAGCCGATAAAATGATCACGCTCGCGAAGCGCGGCGACCTGCACGCGCGCCGTCAAGTCGCTGCTTTCGTTCGCCCGGAACCGGTCGACGAGGACAACACGCAAGACGTGATTCAAAAACTGTTCGCGGAAATCGCACCGCGCTTTGCTGACCGCAACGGCGGCTACACGCGCATTCTGAAGCTCGGACCCCGCCGCGGCGATGCAGCGCCGATGGTTCTGCTCGAACTGGTCTAAGTCGAACGGGGTCGGCGTTTGGACGGGCGGTGAAAGTCGTGAAGATGCGGGCAACCGTCGCGTACGACGGAACAGACTTCCACGGGTTTGCACGTCAGCGTGGACTGCGCACCGTGCAGGGTGTCCTGGAAGAGAAGCTGTCGGGACTGATCGGTTCGCCAATTGAAGTCATCGGCTCGGGTCGGACGGACGCTGGTGTACACGCCAAGGGTCAAGTGGTGCACTGGGAACAGTCCGTCGGACCGCCACCCGAGCGGTACCCGGCCATCTTCCAGCGCATTCTGCCGCGTGATCTGTTGGTCCGCGACGTCACGACGGTACCGGAAACGTTCCACGCACGCTTCTCAGCCGTGGCAAAGACGTATCGCTATGCGATACAGACGTGCACGGAGCCCAATATCTTTACCCGCCGCTACTCGTGGCATTTGCCAGTCAAAGTCAGCCTGGATAGGATGCGTGAAGGCGCCGCCTACCTGGTCGGGGAACATGACTTCACGAGTTTCTGCGCAGCAGCGACGCCGGTTGAAAACAAGGTCCGAACCGTGCACGGACTGAGTGTCGAGCCGCGTGGCTCGTACGTAATCATCACGTGCACTGGCAGCGGATTTCTGCAGAACATGGTGCGGATCATTACAGGGACCCTCGTCGATGTAGGGCTCGGCAAGATGGATGCTGACAGTTTGCCAGGTATTCTTGAAGCTAGAGACCGAACAAAGGCTGGGCGCACCGCACCACCAGAAGGGCTGAGCCTCTGGGAAGTTTATTATGACGCTGAGTTTCGCGCCCATGCTTGACCGGATGGGCACCGTGCGATAGAATACTTCAATTGTAGGAGGGAAGAACCGCATGCGTACAACGTATATGGCGAAGCCGGGCGCAGTCGAACGCAAGTGGTACGTGATCGACGCAGAGAATCAGCGCGTTGGCCGCCTCGCCACGCAGATCGCG
>JAKAXI010000313.1 GCA_021816665.1 Bacillota bacterium
CCCGTCGGGATCACGGTGCTGCTAGCGCCAATTTGGCGTTAGCGCGGGTATCGCAGTGGCCATACCGCCCGCACCTACCGCCCGCGCCTACGCCCCGTACCTGCGCACCAGCCGTGACGGCCTTACTGCCTACAGCACCTGCGCCCGGCCGCGATAGATGAGACCGTGCTGAGGGTCGACGGTGATGGTGCTGCCGTCCTCGATGCGCTTGACCGCAGCTTCGACGCCGACGATGACCGGCTTCCCGAGTGTCAAACTGACTACGGCCGCGTGGGAGGTGAGGCCGCCTTCCTCGACGACGATCGCAGCGGCGCGTTCCATGGCAGGAACCACTTCTTGGTCGGTACCAATGGCGACAAGAATGTCGCCTTGTTCCACGCGCTCGAGAAGGTCCCTTGCCGACTGCGCTACCACAGCCCGGCCGCTGACTGCCTGCTGGCCAATGCCCATACCTTTCGCGAGTACGTCCCCGATCGTATGTACCTTAATGATGTTCGTGGTGCCGCGTTGCCCAACCGGGACGCCTGCGATGATGAAGACCAGATCGCCGTGCTTGGCAAAGCCAGCTTCCAGCGCTCCGGCAACAGCCGTGTCGAGCACTTCATCTGTCGTCTTCACTTCGGCCACGACGACCGGGTACACGCCCCAAGACACGCTCATCCTGCGCGCCACTTCCGGGTATGGCGTCACGGCGACGATGTGTGCGGCGGGCCGATGCTTCGCGATCACGCGAGCTGTGTGACCGGATGAGGTAGCTGCGATAATCGCTTGCACGCCGAGGTCGACTGCCATCGTCTGGACCGCGTGGCCGATCACGTCGGTCACTGTCTTCTCGACAACTGTCGCGTGACGGCCAGGTACTTCGTGCGTGAGCAGCGCTTGTTCGGCGCGTTCGGCGATCTGCGCCATCGTGCTCACCGCCTCGTGCGGGTAGCGTCCGGCGGCTGTCTCACCGCTCAGCATGATCGCGTCTGTACCGTCGAAGATCGCGTTCGCCACGTCGCTTGCCTCCGCGCGCGTCGGGCGCGGGTTGCGTTGCATTGAGTCGAGCATCTGCGTCGCCGTGATGACCGGTTTGCCGGCGCGGTTGCAGAGCGTGATCATCCGCTTCTGCGCGAGCGGCACTTCTTCTGTCGCGATCTCGACGCCGAGATCACCGCGAGCAACCATGATGCCGTCCGCCACCTCGAGAATCTCTTCGAGTCGGTTGAGACCTTCCTGGGTCTCAATCTTTGCGATGATGTCCGCGTGGTAGTGGCCTTCTTCGAGAATGCGCCGGACTTCGAGCACGTCGGCAGCCTTGCGGACGAACGACGCAGCGATGAAGTCGACGCCCTGCTCGATGCCGAAACGAATGTCAGCCTGGTCTTTCTCTGTAACGCCGGGAATGCGCAAAGTGACGCCGGGGACGTTGATGCCCTTGCGGTCCTTCAACACTCCTCCGTTCGTCACGCGGCAGACGATGTCGTGCCCCTGTACGGATTCCACTTCGAGGCCGATCAGTCCATCGTCGATGCGGATTGGCGCGCCCGGATAGACGTCTTCGACAAGCCCCTCATAAGAGATGGAAACCCGTTCGGCTGTGCCGTACTCCACCGGTTCGGTCGTCAACGTGATGCGCGCGCCGTCGACCAGAGTCACTTCGCCGCCCTCAATTTTTCCCGTGCGAATCTTCGGCCCCTTGATGTCCAGCATGATCCCGACCGTTTTACCGACCTCTTTGGAAACAGCGCGAATGGTTTCAATCCGCCGCGCGTGCTCCTCATACGTTCCGTGGGAGAAATTTAAGCGAGCCACGTCCAGCCCAGCCTGCACGAGTTGTCGAAGCATTTCTGGTGATTCACTGGCTGGCCCTAAGGTGCAGACAATTTTCGTTCGTCTCATTCATGCAACTCCTTTCCTCAACTTCATCATTTCCGAGTGTTGACGTCACAAGTCACGCCAGAGCCCATGTCACTGACGGTGCTGTCGCCGATTTAAATCGAGAGTTTGGCCGCGAGGTCAAACAGCTCTTGGTCAGGCTTGCGCGGCGTTGCGAAGACCGTGTCAAAGTCGACTGCGTGCAACTGCCCGCGCTCGACGCCTACCATCTTGCCGTGTTCGCCAGCAAGCAAGAGTTCCACCGCATGACTACCCAATTCACTGGCCAGCATCCGGTCGCGAGCGGTCGGCGGCCCACCGCGCTGAATGTGACCAAGTACCGTGACGCGCACGTCAAAACCGGTGTGGTGTTGCAGGTACTTGCCGATCTCGATACCGCTTCCAGCGCCTTCCGCGACGACGATGATGGAGTGGCGCTTTCCTCGCGCTACGCCGCGTTCGAGTTTGGCAATGACGTCCTCCAGTTGAAACGGGATCTCGGGAATGAGAATGGACTCCGCACCGCCGGCGAGTCCGACGGTTAAAGCGAGGTCGCCAGCGTGGCGGCCCATCACTTCCACGACGAACGTGCGCTCGTGTGAGGTCGCGGTGTCACGAATTTTGTCAATCGCCTCTACAGCCGTCTGCACCGCCGTATCAAACCCGATGGTCTCGTCTGTGCAGGGGATGTCGTTGTCAATCGTGCCGGGTACACCGATGGTCGCAACGCCAAGTCGGTCAAGGACCTGCGCACCGTGGAACGAACCGTCCCCACCGACTACTACAAGGCCGTCAACACCTGCCTGACGAAGCGCCTGTACCCCCTGTTGTTGGCCTTCTGGGGTCTTGAACTCCTCACTGCGAGCCGTGTATAGAATGGTGCCTCCGCGCTGAATGATATCTGCAACGG
>JAKAXI010000314.1 GCA_021816665.1 Bacillota bacterium
CGCAACTTTTTGTTCCCAAAGAAGTTGGCTGTTGAGGCGAACGACGGTAACTTGCAACAGCTTCAAGGTAAAAAGGACGCTGAAGCGCGCAAACACACCCAGGAGTTAGAACATGCAAAGGAACTCCAGCAGAAGCTTGAAGCCCTCCGCGTGGGGGTAAAAACGCTCGCAGGTGAAGGTGGTTGTTTGTTTGGCGCCATCACCACCAAACACATCGGTGATGCTCTGCACGCAGTGGGGGTTGAACTCGATCGCCGCAAGATCATCCTGCCTGACCCGATCAAGAGCCTTGGTGGTCACCGTGTCGAAGTCAAACTCCACCCGGAAGTCACTGCAGTTCTAACTGTATTCGTTGAAGCTGACACAGACAGAGCTTGAGCTAGCCGCGCAAGCGGTACAAGGGGTGTACAGACTTGGACGGCCTCGCGCGAGAACCACAGCATGAAAACTTGACGCCAAACGACCAGAGTGTACTCCGACTGCCCCCTCAACACATTGAGGCAGAGCAGGCCGTGCTCGGCGCGATGCTGATATCTGCGGACGCCGTAGCAGAAGCCGCTGAGTCGCTTGAACCAGATGACTTTTACCGGACTACACACCAACTGATCTTTTCCGCGATGCGAAGCTTGTTTGAACAGAGTCAGCCCGTTGACGTTGTGACTACTGCTCACGCGTTGCAGGCCCAAGAAGGCGCGATCGACCGCGTCGGGGGTATTGAGTACCTAGCCAGTTTGTCTGCCTCGATCCCATCTTCGCTCCACGTCGAGCAGTATGTCGAGATTGTGCTCGAAAAGGCGCTACTTCGGCGCGTGATTCAAACCGCTACGTCAATCGCCACTGCAGGATACAGCGGTGATCAGCCGGCTTCGGAAGTGTTGGCTGAGGCGGAGCGGCGAATTCTCGAGCTATCACAGAACCGGCGCGTCCGGGACTTCACGCACATTTCCGATGTGCTTGGAACGACTTTCGAGCGCATTGAGCAACTGTTTGAAAACGCTGGAAGGTTAACGGGCGTAGCTACCGGATATGCCGATCTCGATCGGATGACGAGTGGGTTTCAGAAGTCGGACCTCATTATCGTCGCCGCTCGCCCCTCTGTCGGAAAAACCGCGTTTGCGCTGAACATTGCTCAAAACGTAGGTGTCCGGGAGAGTTTGCCCGTTGCCATCTTCAGCCTCGAAATGTCGAAGGATCAGCTTGTGCAGCGTATGCTCTGCGCAGAGACTTATATTGACGGACACAAATTGCGCACTGGAACACTTGATGCAGACGACTGGCCGAAACTGTCAATGGGCGTCAGTACGCTCGGCAACGCCCCGATTTACATCGACGACACACCCGGCATCACTGTGTCAGAAATGCGCAGTAAACTGCGTCGGCTAAAAGCGCAAGTCGGTCTCGGTTTAATTGTGATCGACTACCTGCAGCTTATCTCAGGCAGACGCGGCAGCGGCGAAAACCGCCAACAGGAGATTTCCGAGATATCTCGAATGCTCAAGCAGATGGCCAGAGAACTTGAAGTCCCGGTGATTGCACTCGCACAGCTCAGCCGGTCTGTCGAGCAACGACAGGACAAGCGTCCGATGCTGTCCGACATCCGAGAATCGGGCAGCATCGAGCAAGACGCGGACATCGTCGCCTTCCTCTACCGGGATGATTACTACGACCCGGAATCTGAGAAAAAAAACGTCGTCGAAGTCCTGATCGCCAAACAGCGGAACGGCCCGACCGGCACTGTGGAGCTCGCGTTTCTCAAAAATTACAATAAATTCGTCAACCTCGAGCGGGCGCACGCTGAGTGATGGAACAGGAGCGTACGCCACTCGACAGACATACGTATCAACGCATTTTGAGCCGCAAGAGACAGCGTGCCAGGCGTCGTCGTAGAGCGCGGTTGCGCCGGTTGAGAATGTTCCGTGCTCTGCGCTCTGCCCGCTTTTGGAGCCGTACAGGCGCATACTTTCTGGTGGGGCTGTGTATTGTCTTTTGGGCGAAATTTGCCTTCGTCTACAACATCCCACCAGGTGTGCGCCAGGGTGCCCTCCTCAACGTCAGCGCGTACGTCGCGGTGAAAAGCTGGTGGTTCGGCCCGCCCGTGTTTGACCTCGGGAGTTTTTTGCCCGCATTCAGTGAAGCCCGCTTGACTGTCGGCCCGAGCACCTTCCTGGCGATTCAGCTTGGGAAGTATCACTCCATCCTTGACCCGTCGGTGATTGTCTGGGCTAGGCACTTGCAGTAGTTCGTTCAGGTGTAGCCGTTGCACCGCTTGATGATATCCACGGCTGTATCGACAAGGCCGTTGTCACAGACGACAGTCAAGAGGTAGTTTCGACCGATCATACGGTCAGGGTCGCCGGCCATACCGCTTGCTGCCGGGTCTGCGGAGAGTAAAATCCCGACGTCCCGCGACGACGGTTCTGCACCTAGTGTCAATGACGACAGGCTCTGAATTTTACCGCTGATTGTGTAGGCATCCCGTGGCTGTGCGTTGTTGCTGTACCCATTCAATTCGTCGACTTGTGCGACTTCAATGCCGCGGCTGTGGATTTCATCTGCTGCCTTTGCAGCCTCGCCGTGCGAGTAAAACGACGCTAAAATTGTCCGTTCCCCCATGTCCTGCGCCTCCTTTGGTGTGCGGTCGTTCCACAGAGGCAGGGCCTCCACACAAGTTAGTGTGAGCCACTGCCAAATGGAGCATGCCAGCCAAAAACCGCCTCCAAGCGGTGTGACCAGGATTCCCGCAGCGACAAAATGAC
>JAKAXI010000024.1 GCA_021816665.1 Bacillota bacterium
TCTAATTCGTGATGAGGTATTGCTTAAAGACGGGAAATTGACGGACGAGGAATTTGAGATCATTAAAACACATCCTGTAATCGGGGAATCAATACTGCAAAAAATACAGCCTGGTTTTACGATGCAGCCTATTTTGCCGGGGGTGCGGTCTCACCATGAACGCTACGATGGCAGAGGTTATCCCGACGGTTTAAAAGGTGGAGAAATTCCGTTGTTTGGACGGATTTTGGCTGTTGCAGATGCTTACGACGCGATGACATCAGACCGTCCATATCGTGCAGGCATGACTCAGACCAGGGCCCTGTCCATTTTGGAAAGCGGAAGAGGAACTCAGTGGGACCCACAATTTGTTGACTCGTTTATTAGTGCGATGCAATCTGCGCTGGCAAAACAACAACCTTAAAAGCCAAGCAAGTTTTCCTATTTGTGCGTGAATATCGGTTTGGCTGGAAGACGGATAGTGAGCATTTGGTTCACGGAGTGCGCGATATATATTGCAGCTGCCAACTCCAATGGTCAGCGAATTCCCTCATCTCGCCCGAGACAAGGGTGGCATGCGTTGAAACTAGAGCCCCGCCAGCCATATCGATTTCTCAATCCACTTGAAAAGGTTTCGATTTACGTTCTCTGGGTCCCAGAGATACATGGGGGCAATTTCATCGAGTAGTCCAACATCCCCCTCCAACCGATATTGCACAGATTGTTTCGGAATGATCTTCTCGGATTTCCAAAGGATTTCGAAAATGGAATCCAAAGAGGATAATTGAATGCTGTCCCCTTGTATTTTCCATTGAACTCGTGAAAACGGGTTCGGACCTAAGAGCAATTCTCGTTCCCACCCGCAATATACGCCTGCCGCGTTCGCTGCCAACATAGGGCGGTTCTTGGTGAACCCATAAATTGCGGCAAAACGTGCCCAGGAGTACATAAATGTATAAACTCCAACGCCTATGGCAACGAAGTCAGTTTTATCGATGTGTTCACGTATGACTTGTTGTCTTTTGCGCGGAGGAATCTTTTGCAACGGCAAACTGACAATATCAATCTGCTTGATCGCCGGTGCCGAGAACGCCAGGGCAACTCTGGTCGTTGCAAATAGCCCTAACTCATCTTTGTCGTATAACGCTAGAAAAACCAAGACAACTCCTCCTTGGTACAAATGTATGCTCGTGTGGTCATTGTGGTGTGGGATTGATGACAGAGGGTTTGATGAGGCGGCAGTCCTCAGGAACGGCACTGGGCACTGGATTGTTCACGTAGCAACATAGTGGGCAAAGTTTCAAATGACAGTCGGAAAACCGCAGAATGAGTAATTCCATAAGTTTCTCTTGGTCAAATCGAGCTTCCAATATTTTTTAGCGGCGCGGATGTTGCTCGACGACTGTGCTGAGACGCCGGACACCGTCGACGAGGTTGTCGTGGCTCACGTAGCTGAAAGACAGTCGCAATTCGTCTTGCCCGCCGTAGCCGAGGACGTGGAAGTAAGATCCGGCTACATATGAAACACCTGCAGCTAGGGCTCGCTCAAGCAGATCCCGCGCGTCTATCCCAGGTAGTGTGCCACGATGGCTTCCGTCATCGGATGTGTCAAGTCCTTCTTAAATCGGTCAAACACGGCGACGAGGTCCGGGTGACCGGTAACTCAACCGACGCGAAGTCCTGGAGCAATGACAGGCGGATAGTGTCAGGCGCTACCGACGGGATCCACAGGCGAGGTGCGGTGTAATTGAGCGACTGCTGAATAGACGGTGGAAAAACAAACTCTGGCACGAAACTCCCCCTTGTCTCTTGTGTGGGCATCGTTACAGTCGCGGCGCGCGCATGAACAGGCCGCCGACACGTGCGTGTGAGCGCCGGTGGACACTACATGTTAGTCTCTTCTTCCACGTAGGTCTCGACTACTAGGTCGTCAGTCTCTTGCGTCCGGACCTTGTGGATCACGACGGTTGGTTCAGGAAGAATCGTCTGCAGGTGCTGGGCCTCGTAGCGGACCAGTTTGCCGGCGTGTTCAATGATGCGGTTGGCAAGCTCCGCACGAACATCTGTGTCTGTAGTCTGTCGGAGTTCCTGGAGTCCGGCTACGACCGCTTGGCCGTGCAACGAGATATCGCTTCGCAGTGTGCCAGCGCAGGTGCGACAGAGTGGGATGTGGTGGTGCATCACTTCACCGGGACGGCGTTCGCACCAAACGCATTTGAACATGGGTGGTAGCTTTCGCTTTGGCCAACGCAGGAAGTTCAGCATACCTAGGACACCCCCATTGCTCCATTCTCCTCATACTATACCCTCGAAGTGGCGTCTGGTCGCCCCTATGCCTGTGTGTTATATTATTTGCTATATACAGACAGCTAGGAGAGGAGCATGTCCGGTATGCACAATGTGGACGCCTCGGAGCCGGCATCTGGCGTACGAGGACTGGACATAGAAGACATCCGCCGCGCATTTCACACCGTGCAGGAAGTCACTGTCGATACCCCGCTCACGCGCAACGCCGTGCTCTCCGACCGCTACAACTGCAACGTGTATCTCAAACGGGAAGACCTTCAGCGCGTCCGCTCCTTCAAGATCCGAGGCGCTTACAACTTTCTGCGCAATTTGTCTGCCGATGAATTGATACGCGGAGTCGTCTGTGCGAGTGCAGGCAATCACGCGCAGGGAGTGGCCTACTCGTGCCGACAGCTTGAGGTGCACGGGTCGATTTTCATGCCGACCACAACGCCGCGTCAGAAAGTCTCTCAGGTGAAACTGTTCGGTGGGTCTTTTGTCGACGTCCACCTGATCGGCGACACCTTCGACGATGCGTACGCGGCAGCCATTGCCTACTGCAACGAGAATCAGCGCATTTTTGTGCACCCGTTCAATGACCCGCTGATCGCGGCCGGACAAGGGACGGTAGGCATCGAAATGATCAATCAGATGGACGCGATGAAGACACCGGTCGACTTTGTGTTCATGAGCATCGGTGGGGGTGGACTGATTTCTGGTGTCGGCAGTTACGTCAAGGCGGTCAGCCCTTACACGAAAGTAATAGGTGCGGAACCTGCAGGGGCTCCGTCGATGAAACGATCGTTCGAAGCAGGCAAGGTAGTTGCTCTCGAGGAGATCGACAAGTTTGTGGACGGTGCAGCCGTCAAGCAAGTTGGACAGCTCACGTACGAGGTCTGCAGAGAAGTCGTGGATGATATCGTGATTGTACCGGAAGGGAAGACCTGCACCACCATTCTCGAACTGTACAACGAGAACGCCATTGTGGCAGAACCAGCTGGCGCCATGCCGATCGCAGCGCTCGACTTTTACCGCGAAGAGATCGCTGGGAAAAACGTAGTCTGCGTCATCAGTGGTGGGAACAACGACATTGACCGGATGCAGGAGATCAAAGAGCGGTCACTGATCTACGAAGGGCTGATGCACTACTTTCTCATCCAATTTCCGCAGCGCGCAGGCGCCCTGCGCGAGTTCATTGATCTTGTGGTTGGCCCTGATGACGATATCACGCGCTTTGAATACATTAAAAAGAACAACAAGGAAAACGGCCCCGCACTCGTAGGCATTGAGTTAAAGCAGCGCGAGGACTACGCGCCGCTGATGGATCGCATGCGGACGCACGGGATCTCGTATATGGAAATCAATCGCGATCCGGCCCTCTTCCAACTTCTCATTTAGGGTCATGAAAAAAGAGGCAGGTGTAGCCCCCGTGAAAGATGTGAAAGAACTCGAGCTGTTGCGGCTCCTCGCAATGGATTCGCGACTGTCCACGCAGACGCTGGCAACACTGGTTGGCACCTCGCAAGAAGAGGTGGAACAAGCGGTCCGGGAGCTCGAACAGAAGCACGTCATCCTGCGCTATTCGACGGTGATTGACTGGGAGAAAGTTGCTACTCCACGGGTAACGGCCGTGATCGAAGTGAAAGTCATTCCGCAGCGGGAGGTCGGCTTTGACGCCATCGCGGAGCGAATTTATCGGTTCCCGGAGGTGCGGTCGGTGTTCTTGATGTCTGGCGGCAACGACTTGCAGGTGACCGTGGAAGGAAGCGACCTACAAGCCATCTCTCGTTTCGTGTCCGAAAAGCTCGCTACGATTGAAAACGTCCACTCGACGACGACCCACTTTATGCTGAAAAAGTACAAGGAAGCTGGCGTTATCTTCGACGATCACGAAGATGACCGCCGCCTCGTGGTTGCGCCATGACGATTGGAGCCCGGAGTCATCGACTGTCTCCCGTTGTAGACGCCATTCCACCTTCTGGAATCCGGCGCTTTTTTGACTTAGCGAATCAAATGGAGAATGTCATCTCCCTCGGTGTTGGCGAACCGGACTTCGTGACACCGTGGCACATTCGGGAAGCTTCTCTGTACGCACTTGAACGCGGGTTTACGACCTACACATCAAACCGTGGTCTGCCTGAACTGTGTGAGGCGATCACCGCGTACCTTGAGGACTTCGAACTGCACTACGACCCGGCCGAGGAGGTGCTTGTGACTGTCGGCGGCAGCGAGGCTATCGACTTGGCGCTGCGGGCACTCGTATGCCCTGGGGACGAGGTTCTCATCCCGGGCCCTACTTATGTATCCTATCGCCCTTGTGCACTCCTCGCAGGAGCGACGGTGGTCGACGTGCCTACCTACCCGGAAGATAACTTTCGGTTGACAGCCGAAGCACTTGAAGCCTGCGTCACGTCTGCCAGTAAAGTGTTGGTCTTGTGCTATCCGAACAACCCGACAGGTGCCATCATGACATCTGATGACTTGGCTGCAATCGCCGAAGTGGCGATTGCTCATGACCTGTTCGTGATCTCGGATGAAATCTACGCTGAGTTGACGTACGGTTCCCAGCACGCCAGCATCGCTGCACTGCCAGGGATGAAAGAACGAACGATTGTCGTCAGCGGCCTGTCAAAGGCGTTCGCTATGACGGGGTGGCGCATTGGCTATGCAGCGGGGCCAGAAGACGTAATCAGCGCGATGCTAAAAGTGCACCAGTACACATCGCTGTGCGCACCGAGCATGGGGCAGATGGCGGCTCTTGAGGCACTTACGCACGGTAAAGAGGAAAAGGACCGAATGGTCGCCAGCTACGACCGTCGTAGGAGACTGATTGTCGACGGGTTCAATCAAATGGGTTTGACTTGCCACTCACCGCAAGGCGCTTTCTACGCGTTTCCGGATATCCGGAACACCGGTATGAGTTCGCAAGACTTTTGCGAAGCGCTGCTGCGTGAAACCCAAGTTGCCGTGGTGCCTGGAGACGTATTTGGGGCAACGGGTGAGGGCTTTATCCGCTGTTCGTACGCTACGTCAGTCCAGCAAATTGAAGCTGCCCTTGAGCGGATCGCAAAGTTTGTTGACCGCCTGTGGTAAGGTAAGGAGACGGTGTCTCTAACTGTGAGGCGACAGTTGCGAGCATCGTGTCGAAATCGGCGATGGGGCTGTCACGACTGTACCCTGCCGTGTAAATTTAGCAGACAGGAGGGGTACCGTGGACCCTAGGGATTTTCGCAACATCGCTGGGACGTTTGCGACTGGCGTGACCATTGTAACCATAACATCAACGAGTGGAAAACCGACCGGTATGACGGTCAACTCCTTTACTTCGGTTTCGCTTGATCCACCACTTGTGTTAATCACGGTCGGAGACCACGCGAGCATGTACGAAGAGTTCAAACATGTGAGCGCCTTTGCTGTAAACATCCTGAGTGAGCAGCAAGAGGAATTGTCTCGTACATTCGCATCCAAGGGAGCGGACCGTTTCGCAGGGGTGCCCTATACCCAAGGTGTGTCTGGCAGTCCGATCTTGCCCGATGTGCTGGGGTACTTTGACTGTGAAGTATACGACCGACATCAGGCAGGTGACCATCTAATCATTGTCGGCCGAGTCGTGGATGGACGGGTTTCTGATGGAAACCCACTGTTGTTTGTCCGCGGGCAGTACAAGACAGTGCATGAGGAGTAAATAGCAGGGCTGTCCACACGGACAGCCCTGCTCCACGTGTTATCCATAAAGCCCCATCGACCACCTCATTACATTTTTGCAGATGACCCAGAGTCGCCAGGCGTCTTGAAGTGGCTGTCCGAGCCGTTGTTCTTTGACTTGCGGCTGACTCGACGAACGCTCAGCAAGTTTCCACCGCGGCGGAATCGCAAGTAGCCGTCAATGCCGATTAGGTTGCCGTAGGTAGGCAGGTACAGGTACACAATGTCGGTCACCATGTAACCAAAGTTGTTTGCGGCACCAGCAGTCGCGTACAGGAAGTTCAGGAACAGCGCAGCGACCATGCTTGCGATAAACCCGAATCCAAAGAACACGAATAGCCCGATGACGATTTCAAACAGAATAACAAGGAAGTCCAAGAAACCGCCGAGGTTTAAGAAAATGTGGTTTGTGACCCAAATTAACAAATTGTCGAGATGTAATGGGTCCATGCCGTGAGAGTGCTGAACGGATGAAACCATGCCTTTCAAGAGACCCCCGCTGTTAAACTTGCCGTCGGACAGCCAGTGTTCGACCGTCAACTTATCCCACCCAGCCTTGAACCAATCCCATCCAACAAGCAGTCGGGCCAGTGTAAATACGATGACCACAAATGCGTTCCATGGGCTGCGCTTGAACTCCGTCGAAATTGCGTCGAGATAAGAGCTCATAGCATTGACCTCCTCAAGTACCGATTCGTAAAACTGGGTACGAGTGCGACAGAGAATCACGCCACTAAATTGTTTGGACCGGTCTGTTGAGGTAACGTACTCTTGATGAGTCGCGAGTTTTCGTCTCACGCTCCTTTGTCCGGTTTGGCAGGGAACCAGCCCTTGTTACGGTTTCATTATCGTGTGTTTACTGAAACGGCTACAGAGCAAATAGGATAATTGTGGTTGCGAACTGAGCTAGTCTGACAATGCTGAACTAGGTATTCCTCATATCGGCCATGGCGAGTAGTCCATCGAATAAAACTTACGAATTGGGCCAACAACCGTTGACATCCGAGCTGAGGTCCGCGTAACATGATACCAATTCAATACAAAAACGGCTTTGATGAAGAGAGTACGGATTCGGATCAGTCCAGAGAGTCGGTGGTTGGTGCAAACCGAACTGAGCTGAATTTCGGAAGTTCACTTCTGAGCCGCAGGGTGAAGCTCCTTTGACATCACGTCTACGAGTGAGTTGTAGCCTGAGCCGGAAATGTCCCAACGTTTCCGTTATCACAACGAAGTGAAAGGCTGCGTGCCTTTTCATGAGGGTGGTACCGCGAGAATGCCTCGTCCCTTTTCGGACGAGGCTTTTCATGTTGGTGAGCCCTCGTCAACTGCGGCGCACGCCTTTACCTAGGGTGGTACCACGAGATTCCCTCGTCCCTAACCGGACGGGGGTTTTCTATTTCAATCAGAGGAGGAATCGTTTCATGTCAAAGCAAGTTGCGAACAAACCGTACAAACTAGTCAACCGTTCGGCTCATCCAGAATCCACTGTTGTGCGGGTCGGCAAGCATTTTGTCGGCGACGGTTCCCCCACGGTCATTGCAGGTCCTTGCTCGGTGGAGAGCCGAGAACAAATCCTGGATATTGCAGAACAGCTTAAACAGTGCGGTGCACACATGCTGAGAGGCGGCGCGTACAAACCGCGCACCTCTCCGTACGCCTTCCAGGGACTCGGCATAGAGGGTTTAGAGTACCTGGCGCAAGCCAGAGAGGCGACAGGGCTTCCGATCGTATCGGAAGTCATGGACACAGGCAGCTTACCGGCAGCATGCGAGTACATCGACGCGATTCAAATTGGGGCCAGGAACATGCAGAACTATCCACTGCTGCGGGCGGTTGGAAAGACGACAAAGCCGGTGCTCTTAAAACGGGGATTGTCGGCCACCATTGAGGAGTGGTTGATGGCGGCGGAATACATCTTGAACGAGGGTAACTCGAACGTGATCCTCTGTGAGCGGGGGATTCGCACATTCGAGACGGCCACTCGAAACACCTTGGATCTCAATGCTGTACCTGTGGTTAAAGACCTGACGCACTTGCCTATTATCGTAGACCCAAGTCACGGTGTGGGGATTGCACGTTATGTTCCAGCCATGAGCATGGCTGCGCTCGCGGCAGGTGCCGATGGTTTAATCCTTGAAGTTCACCAGACACCCGAAACAGCGTTGTCCGATGGCCAACAGAGCCTCACGCCACTTCAGTTTCACCAGCTGATGAAAAGAGTTGAACACTACGCGGCGTTTCAGGATAGTTTCGACACGGAGGCGTCCTTGTACGGCTGAATTGCCGACAGCGGACTGGAGGCGCGGCGGTGTGACGACGCTGCGCCTGACAAGTGCCGTCTTCAGTTCTGCTTGATTCACAGGTTCGCTCCCTATATGGTTAACTAATGTGTGTCTCTTTGCATGATATCACCGCCTCTTTCCACTTTGCATGGTCGATCGCAGGTGGGGAACCATTTCAAAGTGCACGCAACATCTGGTGTAAGAAGGGGACTACAAATGGTTTCAAACAAGGTCGTGGTCATAACGGGCGCGAGCAGCGGCATTGGACAAGCGGCAGCGGTTCGGCTGGCACAGGGTGGGGCAAAAGTCGTGCTGTCTGCGCGCAGAGCCGAGCGGTTGAAAGAAACGGTAGAGCAAATTACAAAGGCAGGCGGGACTGCGAGCTTTTTTCCTGCTGACGTCGCTGACAAAAACGAGGTTCAGGCTCTGGCAGACTATGCGGTTGACGCCTATGGGCGAATCGACGTCTGGGTCAATAACGCAGGACTGATGCCGCTCTCCTATTTGAACAAACGCAAGTTGGACGAGTGGGACCGCATGGTCGATGTGAACATCAAGGGCGTGCTGTACGGGATCGCGGCGGCTATCCCCGTCATGGAACGGCAACACAGTGGGCATATCATCAACGTGTCATCTGTGGCGGGTCATCGCGTGGGCATGGCCGGCGCCGTCTACAGTGGAACTAAGTTTGCGGTGCGCGCCATCACGGAAGGACTGCGCATGGAACTCTCTCCGTCAACGAACATTCGCGCCACCATCATCTCACCAGGTATGGTGGAAACAGAATTAACTTCGACGATTACGGACGAGGACGCGCTGACGGCATTGAGGTCCCGCTCTACAGATCAAGCGTTGACGGGAGAAGACATCGCAAATGCCATCTTCTACGCCGTTGACCAACCGGAGCGAGTCGCTGTCAACGAAATTCTGATTCGGCCGACATCGCAACCATCTTGAAAAATTATCCATGTAGGTGATGGAAAATGAGTCTGCAAGGAAGAGTGGCGTTAGTTACTGGGGCAGGGAAGGGAATTGGCAAGGCGACTGCACTCCGCCTGGCGTCAGAAGGTGTGCATGTTGGGTTGTTGGCGCGCAGTGAGTCCGACCTGAAGGCGGCTGCCGACGCGATTTCGCAGTCGGCGGGGGTGAGAGTGGCGCATGTGACTGCAGATATTTCGGACCGCGTGAGTGTGGAAAAGGCAATTGCTGAGCTGACCGGAACCTTAGGCCCGATTGACCTGCTCATCAACAACGCTGGGACGGCGCAGTTCGGGACAGTCAGCGACATGGACCCAGAGGAATGGGAACGGATCGTCAAAGTGAATTTGTTTGGCACGTACTACGTCACCCGGGCTGTGTTGCCAGACATGATGCAGCGGAACACTGGTGCGATTATCAATGTCAGTTCGACCTCTGGCCAGAGAGGCGCCGCGACAACCTCTGCCTACTCCGCCTCAAAGTTCGGCATCATGGGGTTCACAGAGTCGCTGATGCAGGAGGCGAGACGACATAACATTCGCGTCACGGCACTCACACCGAGCACTGTGAACACAGAAATGGCGTCTACCATTGGACTGAAAATCGGACCCGAGGACCGCATGCTACAACCTGAGGACGTGGCAGAACTGATTACGTCTATTTTGAAGCTGCCGGAACGCGTCTTCGTCAACCTAGCGGGAATTTGGACGACGAATCCGCAGTAAGGACTCGGGTCCTAGACTCGCCAAAGCACGCGTACCCGTGGCTTGTGCTTGTCTCCGACAGTTGTCGCCGCCACGAGGGATCGGGATCATGGAGTGGACGAACAATGGGCACCACAACCCACTAGTCAGAGGGCGGCGGCTCCGTGGGTTCTGGCAGGATCTCTAGCTGCTTGTCTGGAACGAGGGTGGAGTGTCTTCCACAATGAGTTGCACAACTCGCTCTGGATAAGCCTCAGCGATCAGATAAGACACTGCCAGTAAATGCAGTGGCCGAGCACTCACTCCCATCCCTCGAGCGCGGCGCGCAGGTCGGTTGGCAGGGGGACGCCCTGTCCAGTTGCGGGATCCATCGTCACAGACACAATCTGCCCCTTCGCGCAGAGAACCCCTCCCGTTCCGCCGGCGCTCTCGCCCTTGCCGTTTTTGTACTTCACGACGTCAAACTCGAAGGTCATCGACTTCTCGCCGACCTTGGTCACGCTACAGGTGACTGTGCCGCTGTCTCCGAGTTGCAGCGGCCGCAAGTAGTTGCATTCGACGTGTACGCGCGGGAATGCAATTCCCTTTGGCGCTGGCTCGTTGTGGGGATAACCGAGGCGGGCAAGCAACTGGTGCTCGGCTTCTTCGAAGTAACGGAAGATGTTCGGGTAGTAAATCAGGCCCGCTGCGTCGACGTGGCGCCAGGCGACGGTAAACGGGACGGTGTGTGAGACCATCGGTGTGAGTCCTTTCCGCATGGAATGAGGGCAGAAATTAACCCCTGGATTAACCACAGACCCTTGACCACAGACCCGGTCAAGCCGAGCGACAGACATTCTCACGTCTCGACGCACAGCCTGCCGGGGCTACCTTGACCGATTACTATTCGAGTACGAACAGCAAGTCGCCCGGTTCAACGCGTTCGCCCGCCTTACACAGGACTTCTTTGACGACGCCGTCGGTCGGGGACTGAATCTGCATCTCCATCTTCATCGCTTCCGTCACAGCGAGCAAGCTGTTCTTTTCGACCGCGTCACCGGGTTGGACGAGGACCGAGATCACGTTGCCTGGCATGCTCGCCCCGACTTCCTTCGGGTCACCGCTCGTCTTGCGCCGTGAGTCGGCGGCGCGGGGGGCGGCGCGATCGAGAATCTCAACCTCGCGCGGCTGACCGTTCAGCTCGAAGAACACGGTGCGCTTGCCGTCCGGTTGCAGGTCGCCAATCGACAAGAGCTTGACGATGAGTGTCTTGCCCTCTTCAATCGGCACGGCAATTTCTTCGCCAGAGCGCATGCCGTAAAAGAAAGTCAGGGTATCGAGCGGCGTCAGGTTGCCATATTCCGCGCGGTGTTGAACCAAGTCGATCGTCACCTGTGGGTACATCAGGTACGACATCACCTGTTCGTTAGTCGGCGCGTGGCCGAGCAGCTCTTGCAGGCGGTCGGTCTCCGCGGCAATGTCCACCGGAGGCAGCAGTTCGCCTGGACGAACTGTGAGCGGCTTGCGGTCGCGCAATACCGCTTTCTGCAGGGCCTCTGGGAAGCCACCTGGGGGCTGGCCCATGTAGCCCATGAAGTAGTCGATCACGGAACCTGGGAAGTCGAGGTCGGCTGCGCGCTCGATTAACGTCTCTGCGTTCAGTCCGTTTTGCACCATGAACAGCGCGAAGTCACCGACCATCTTCGAAGACGGCGTCACTTTTACGATGTCGCCGAGCAGTTGGTTCACTTGTGCGTACGCCCGTTTGACGTCGTCAAACTTGTCGCCGATGCCAAGTGCGATGGCCTGCTCGCGCAGGTTAGTGTACTGACCGCCTGGCATCTCGTGCTGGTAGACTTCCGTTGACGGCACAGTCAGTCCACTTTCAAAGCGGCTGTAGTAGCGGCGAACGGTCGTCCAGTAGTCCGCGAGCACTTGCAGGTCTGTGAGCTTGTCGGGTACGGCGCGGTCCGTAAACTGCAGGGACGCAACGAGCGAGTTCCAACTCGGCTGCGACGTGGTGCCGGCGACAGAGCTAATCGCGACGTCAGCGATGTCGACGCCAGCCTCTGCCGCCATCATCAGCGTGGAGAGGCCGTTGCCGCTCGTGTCGTGGGTGTGGAGGTGAATCGGGACGGACACATGGTCGCGTAGTGCCTTCACCAACTCGGCGGCTGCGTACGGCTTGAGCAGGCCCGCCATATCTTTGATCGCGAGGACCTGCGCGCCTGCTTGCTCGAGCGTCTGCGCCATCCCGAGGCCGAGGCGGCGCTCTCGGGGACCGGTCTGAACGCGACGCTGAGGCCGTATCAAGTCATTGGCGCCCAGTGGCTCGCGCTGCTCACCGGGCTCGGTCTCGGGGCCTGCCTCGCCGATGACATGGGACTCGGCAAGACGGTCCAGGTGATTGCGCTCCTGGTGCACGTGCACGGCCGTCCGGGCCGCCGCGCCGCCGCCGGCTCCCCGGACGCCTCGGACGGCCCCAGCCTCATCGTGGCGCCCGCCTCCCTGATCGCCAACTGGAAAAGTGAGCTCGAGCGATTCGCGCCGCGCCTGAAGGTGTTCGTGGCGCATCCCTCCGAGACGGACATTGATCTGAACGACGCCGCGGCGCTCGAGGCGGCGCTCGGCGGGGTCGATGTGGTGCTCTGCACTTATGGCGTCGTCACCCGCTCCGCC
>JAKAXI010000025.1 GCA_021816665.1 Bacillota bacterium
GCGATTCCCTATGTAGCATGGACAGCAATTTACTACGCATTTGAAGGGACTTACGTGCCTGGTTTCAGTTGGGCGCCCGCAGTGCTGTTGCCGAAATTTGGAGCATCGTTGTTATCCGCGAATATGTTTTTCTTGTACTTCTTAATGGTGTCCATGCAGTTCTATGTGCTATTTCCTCTGGTGCTGAAGTTCATGAAAAAAATGGAGAATCACTTGGGTTGGGTCTTTGCGGTGAGCTTTGTAATCGAAGTGATCATTTTGTACGTGAACCAAGTGTATATCGACCCTGCTCAATGGAAGTTCTCTTCAAAGTTCGTCAACCTGCTGATTCACCATCGTGACGAAATTATTTTCACGTATCAATTCTGGTTCATTGCGGGCGCTATTATCTCGATTAAGTACGCGCAGATCCGTGATTGGGTGTGGTCGCATACTAAGTTGGTTGTGGGCGCTGTGGTTCTCATGATTTTTTTCCTGTGGGCAACCTATTTCCTCACTCACCAGGTATTTCACTTTTTGGATTGGATCGCTGTCGATACACTGCAGCCTATCATGGTGCCTTACTCTTTGGTGGTATCGATTGGTTTGTGGTTCATCGGTATAAAGTGGGCCCGCGTTCGAGTCGAGCCCTATATGCAGCGCGCCAGCCGTATTATCCAGTTCTTCGGCGGCGTCTCGTTCGGCATTTTTCTCTTCCAGCCGCTCGCGCTTCACTACACGGAAGCCGTCGACTACCATGTACACTGGCACGGCTTCGCACACTACTTGCTGATACCGTTTACGGCTATCGGGTCGTATGTTTTGTCGGCGCTTGGCGCGTACGTAGTCAGCAAGATTCCTTATATAAGTTATATCGTCGGCGAAAAGACGAACCTTCGTCGTCGCGCCGACAAGCTGTCTGCTACGCAAACGGTGTAATAGTTTAGTTAGAGGTCAATCCTTCACTGTCCCACGTACAGGTGGTAACTGCTGCGGTGCTCAGAGCCTGCAGCGTCGGTTGGCGAAGGAGCCCTTCTCGAGTTAGTTCCCGATATATCACCTTGACTGTCACAGTTGGCGCGACCCAAGTCACCCTCTGAATTCGCGGACGGCGCGCAAATGGACAAACTGGGCTAACGGAATCACGTAACCGCTGAATTAAGTCGCTCCATTCTGTGCGGTTAAACTTTCCCGGCCCTACTTGCCCAATCAGTCCAAAGCTTCCCTGAGCATCGTACAAGCCTAACACAAGTGCGTTTGGTACACCGGCGTTATCCACCGTGAATCCGCCAATAACGGCTGTCGCGTCTCGGTAAATCTTGACTTTCCGCCAGTCTTCGTGCTTTTGTCCGACGCGGTACGGCGAGTCAAGGTGTTTCGCCACAACACCTTCCATCTTTTTTTCTTTCATGGCAAAAAAAAGTGCAGTCCCATCTGCCTCTGACTCGACATAGTGCACCGTCGGGTGTGGGGACAACACGCTTCTAAGGAGCTCTTGTCGTTTCCATAACGGCCAAGTTGTGATCCACTCTCCTTGCCAAAACAACATATCGAATACCATGTATGCGATTGGCACAGTTTTCAGGAGTCCTGACACGCGCTCAGGTCTTCGGACTCCATCGCGACGCATCACTTCATGGAAATCTGGCGTACCGTTCGGGCCTAAAGCAATAACTTCCCCATCAAGAATCACGGGCGTTTGTAAGCAGTAGGAGCGAACGTCGAGAAGTTCAGGGTATTGTAACGTTCGCTCCCGCCCATGGCGGTTGAAAAGCCGTACAGACGACGCCGTTTGAGCATAAGTGAGAACACGCACGCCATCCCACTTAACCTGCGTAATCCAGCGTGATCCCTCAGGAATCCGATCGGAGATGACCGGTTCCATTGGTGCGATGACCTCCATGGAATCCCTCCGTAACTCCTAGGATTTCCGAGCAGGCCTCGTTATACGCGGTATGCCGCCTATTTCGTGTTTTTGGTGTTCACTACATACACCGTACGGATAGACTGCTTCGGGTTGGACGCGAAATACGGTTTTCATCCGCCTAGCACCTTCTGCACCCGCCAAGTGGTTGCAAGCTACGCACCAAACCAATGGACTTTCATCGACACTGCTTCGATAATCCTTCACTTTGTCAGTCCTTTACCCACGTCAATAAGACGAACTCGGCAAACAGCATACCACTGTTTGTCGCTACAACATGTCGAACTGTGTCGGGAAGGTGATTTTCGTTTGCAGATCGTCACTGAGTGATTGGCGGTGAATTTCCAGTCAGAGCGGTTTGAGCAGCCTCCCGCAGAAAGGTCGTGATGAGTCGAACCACGGTGTCCGATTCGACATCTAAGCAGACGTGATGGCGAGAGTGCGGTAGCAGGTGCAGTTCTTTGTGGACCGAGGCAGTAGATCCGCATACAAGTGAGGCGCCCCGAGGATGGACGATTTCATCCTGTATTCCTTGAATGACACACAGTGGTGCTGTAACGTTTATGAGGTGACTGCGTGAGATGGCAACGAACCGTCGAAACTCCCGAAGCGCATTTGGTGGTGTCCACAGAAAGCCGCTGGGTCGGCGGTCAACGTACGCCCTTTCTAAGCCATTTGGTTTAAATCTGGCACGGATGAATAACTTTAGTTGTCTGAGCGCAAGCACAGGGTGTGCATAGTAGATGGCCGGAGACAGCAGTGTCAACGACGTGACCGGTGTCCTCAGGCTGACCATGGCCGCGACCAATGCGCCCATGGAAAAACCGATTAAATGCACAGGTCCTCGCTCGGCCGCTTGCCGAGCCGTTGGTTCGGCGCTGAGAACCCAGTCTTCCCACGTCACGTGTCGCAACCCTTCATATGTCCCGTCGTGTCCAGCGAGGGCGGGCGATTCAACTTCATAACCGGCATCGCAGAGGGCGGCGTGGAGTGGACCGAGTTCCATCGGCAGACCTGTGAATCCGTGCAGCAAGATGCAGGTTTCGACGGGTACTGGCTGTGCCACCGTTCTCATGCCTCCTCCTACGGGTTTGTACAAGTGTATCAAACGCTGAACGGCTTATGCGATAAGTGCAAGTCCTCATATACCGTGTGAAGGTCAGCACAAACATTACCTTCATCAAGCATGACCAGTTGGTCTTGCGTAATTGGGTAAGCCGGGATGCGTTGTAAGAGTGCCGTCAGAGGTTTCATCAGCATCATAGGGACGTGCACTGGCCGCAGTCGTCGATGGAGAGAACGAGCGATTTGACGAAGGATGTCTAGATAACTGATGATATCCGGTCCACCAAGTTCATAAGTCTTGCCACGGGCTTCTTGTACAGTCAAGGCGCGACAAAAGGCCTCTGCGACTGTCTGGACATGCACGGGCTGGAGTAGCGTATTACCGTCCCCGATGACGGGTGTGACCGGCGAGGAACGGACAAGGTCAGTGAGTTGAGAAATAAAGTTGGGTCCGGGGCCACCGCGTCCGAACACAATGGACGGGCGAAACACCGTGTACGACAGACCAGACCGCCTGACTGCTTCTTCTGCCCGCCACTTCGACCGATGGTACTTGGACACAGCATTTGCGCGAGTACCAAGGGCGCTCATGTGTACGTAATGCTGAACCTGGGCCTGAGAAGCAGCTTGCACGACGCTCATCGTGCCATCGAAGTGAACGTGATCCATCGTCACGCCGCGCCGGGGCTGTTCACGTATGATGCCGACCAAGTGAATGACCGCGTCGCAGCCGGTCATCTGCTTGGTTAAGAAGGATTCGTCAAACAGGTCGCCAGTGACAACACGCACCCCCTCACTCGGGGCCGGACGCTCCGAGTCGAATCGCGCCAAGAGGGTTACTTCATGGCCAGCCTGCAGACACGATTCCACCACGACGCGCCCAACGTATCCAGTCCCGCCAGTTACGAATACCCTCACGAGTTGCTGCCTCCTACTCCGGCCACATGGTTAGCCTTGGACGGTATCCAACCCAGTTCTATTCAGGTATCCGGAAACAGTTGATAGAAAGCAGCATAACGTTCATCTCGGGCTGCGACGTCTGCACTGCGGTTCGAACGTTTTGCAGGTTGGGTAGTTCCGGCCGCAGTTTCTTCCCGAGCTTTCTGCCGTTCTCGGTAACTTTCGCGGTACTGCTCAAGTTCTTGCCGAGTCCGCACCCGATGCCGTTGCCAATCGAACAAGACCCTGTCAATGTATTTGAAACTGTATTTGTTGGCGAGTACGGCCTCTCGCAAAGCCTCTGCGACCATCCACTCAGGGTGTCCGTCGCGCGATATCCAGGCGCGAATTTGTTCGCACTCAAATCCGGACAGAGGTCGACCAAACTCAGCTTCAAAGAGGGAAACCGTGTCCGTTCTCTGAACGAGCGGATCCGGTGTATGACCCTGGAGACGCTGCCACAGTGGGGACAGGTCGAAGTAGTTGCAGGAGAATCCGTCCTCATCTTGCTTTTCTCCAATCGCGAGGCAACCTCTTGCAACAAGACGTTCCATGCAAGCGCCGGCTTCGTCCGGAGATAAATTACATGCATCGCCAAGCTCTTTCAGCGTCAATAACTCTTTGCCCTGGACCTGGCTTGCAGCGAGGATTTGTAGGAGCATAACCAGTTCTTCGGCCTGTAGTTCAAGCTTGGAAAACTGTCTAAAGAGCGAAAATGGAACGCTCACAAACGGCGTTCCCAGCAGAGTGCTTACATCAGATGGGCCCTCAGGTTTCACAGCATGGCCCCCCTTCTTCTTCACACAGTATAGCATGGACCGCGCCGAACCGGCACGAAGTTTGTCGGTTCGGCGCGGGGATGTTTCCTTATGGGTACAGGCGGTATAGCAAGCGAGGAAATGGGATCGCTTCACGAACGTGTTCTAGCCCGCAAATCCATGCGATCGTACGTTCAAGCCCAAGTCCAAATCCAGCATGCGGGACAGACCCATACTTGCGCAGGTCGAGATACCACGCATAGGTGTCGGTTGGGAGATTGTGCGTTTCGAACCGCTCTGCCAACAATTTGTAATCATGGATGCGTTCACTGCCGCCGATAATTTCTCCGTACCCTTCAGGAGCAATCATGTCGTCGCACAGCACAACTTCTGGTCGGTTGGGGTCGGGCTGCATATAAAATGCTTTGACAGATGTGGGATACCGCTCGATGATGAGCGGACGGTCATACTCTTCCGCAAGTGCGCTTTCGTGAGGTGCGCCGAAGTCTTCTCCCCACTCAATTTCATGCCCGTGTGACTTCAACCATTCGATTGCCTTGTCGTACGTGATTCGTGGAAACGGCGCTTTCACGTTGGCTAATTTCGAAACGTCTCGTCCAAGGGCTTTGAGTTCGTCCTCACAGTGGGTCAGGACGTGCTGAACGATGTGTGTGACGAGTGATTCTTGGACTTGCATATTTTCCTCGTGTTCGGCAAATGCCATCTCGGGTTCAACCATCCAGAATTCAATCAGGTGCCGGCGAGTCTTTGACTTCTCCGCACGAAACACTGGACCGAAGGAGTACACTTTACCGAGAGCCATGGCCGCCGCTTCCGCATACATTTGGCCGCTCTGCGTGAGGTATGCTGATTCGTCGAAGTACTGCGTCTCGAACAGTTCCGTCGTCCCTTCACAGGAAGATGGAGTTAACACAGGTGGATCGACGCGCGTAAAGTCGTGGCTGTCAAGGTAATCAGACACGGCGCGCATGACTTCCGCGCGAACTTTCAAGATGGCGCGTTGCCGGGGCGTGCGGATCCACAGGTGCCGATGGTCCAAGAGGAAGTCCACACCGTGCTCCTTGAGCGTAATCGGGTAATCCTGTGAGGGCCCCACAGCCTCGACGCCGACTAGCGTGACCTCGTAACCACCTTGAGCTCTCGCATCTTCACGGACAATCCCTTCCACTGTCAGCGACGATTCCTGTGTCAGGCTGTTGCACCGCTCAAAAATTTCCTCCCCTACCTCGCTCTTGACAGCGACGCACTGGATTAATCCCGTCCCATCCCGAACCTGTAAAAATTGGATTTTCCCACTGGATCGTTTGTTGTACAACCAACCATGAATTTGTACTGTCTGTCCGACGTACGCCCCCACGTTTTGAATCGTTGTCACCGGACTCGCCACGGCGCTCCCTCCATTCCAACCAAGATTATAGAGAATGAGACAAACCCGGTCAAAGTACAAAACCCGGAACCAATGGGTTCCGGGCTGCACAACGTTGTCACACTGTCTCATTTTTTACTAGCCGACGTTGTCGCCGCTCAGGCCTGTAACCCGACATCGCCAACGGTTGGATGCAACGGGAGGTCAGTCGCTTCGACAGCGACAACTTCCGTTGCATCACTCTCGGGGGAGGTTGTTTCTAGCCATGAGCGGAACTCGTTTCCGGCAATGCTCTCTTCGGTTACAACGTGGTCTGCAAAGTTGGCAATATCCTCTGCGTACGGCCGCAAGATCTCGCGCGTCTCGCGCTCTTGTTCGGACAGGATAAACCGAACTTCCGTATCAAGGACGCTCGACTGCAGGTGCTCCTCGTCAACAATGCCGAGTCGACTGAGACCACATTTCACCATGGTGCGCGCCAACTGGGAAGCCTGAACAAAGTCGTTTTGAGCACCCGTGCTGCGGTTTCCGTAGTGCAACTCCTCTGCAAGGCACCCTCCGAGCGCAACGTTAATCTGTTGTTGTAACTGTTGAACAGTGTACAGGTAGCGGTCGCTCTCCGGGATCTGTCGGACGAAACCCAGCGCGTTGCCGCGCGGCGCAATTGTGATGTGGGACACCGTTCCAGGGCGCATCAGTTCGCTGATGATTGCATGACCGATTTCGTGCACAGCCACGCGCTGCAACTCGTCCTCGGTCGGCTTGCGGCCGGTCTTTTCACCCATCAACACCTTGTCGACTGCATCGCGAAACATGGCTTGGGTGATCTCGGTCTTCTCCTGCCGAAGGGCTATGATTGCGGCTTCGTTCACCAGCGATTCCAGCTGTGCGCCGGAGAACCCGTAGGTTTCCCGGGCAAGATGGTCGAGGTCGACATCCTTAGCTAAGGGCTTCCCCTCCACCTGGATCTTCAAAATGTGCAAACGACCGTCTTTGTCGGGCAAATCGACTTTGATCTGGCGATCGAACCGACCCGGTCTGAGCAAAGCTGAGTCCAGGATGTCCGGGCGGTTGGTCGCAGCCATAACCAAAACAAGTGGAGTCTGGGTGGTGGACATACCGTCCATTTCTGTTAGCAGCTGGTTCAGTGTCTGGTCGTATTCCTGGTGACTGTGTTGGCCACGGCGGCCTCCAACCACGTCGATCTCGTCGATAAAGATGATCGCGCTGTCCTTGTTCTCCTTCTTTGCCATGGCTCTCGCACGGCGAAAAATTTCACGGACCCGCTGTGCACCAACACCGACATACATTTCGACAAACTCACTACCGGCGGCGGAGAGGAACACCGAGTCGGTGTACGTCGCAGCTGCCTTTGCCATCATGGTCTTACCAGTCCCAGGAGGCCCGGTAAGAAGAATACCTTTCAACGGACGAATTCCGAGAGACTTGATACGGTCGCGGTAGCGCAGAAAGTCGAGCGCCTCCATCAGTTCACGCTTAGCGTGCTCTTGTCCGCCGATCTGCTCGAACGACACTTGGTGTTTGACGGGTGTTTCACGCGTCACGGCTGGGGCTGTGGACCGTCGCTCCATCATGAGCCAAAACCCGACTGCCAGTGCTGCCAGGAAAAACAGGGGCAGGACGTTTGCACCCAAGATCGCGAAGAACAGCAAGAGCGCTATGCCTACGCCAATGACCCACTCTTTAATCAAGCCGCCCCACCTCCTTGACTGACTTGATACGTAATGACATCGTACAAATAATGATTGGACGAGTCCCACAGCTCCACGTAAACATTCTGCTGATCCATCGTGACCGACGACTGAATCCCGTCTTTTGCGGCTTGCTGCTTGAACTCAGCGATCATCTGGGTATAGTTGCCCTTGCGAAGACCTTGATACAGGATAGGTGCCATCTGTTCGTAGTCACTCGTCAGTGTCTTGTCGCTTTGGTCAATAAATTGAAGTTGCACGGGCGCGTTCGTCGTGCTCTCTACCAGCGCCATCAACCGATGATAGGTGGTCTGCAGGTCCTCGTTGTTAAGCTTTGAAACGGACTTCAACCCGATGCGAATCACCGCCGGATTACCGCCGACTATTTGTACGGTCGTAACCGCGGGGTTTTGTTGGAGACGGGTTTGCAGGGGGTTGATAAAATTCAAGTGCCGATACGTCTGGTATCCAGCTACAAGGATGCCAAGGGTAATCAGCACGATCAAGACGATCGGTATCAGGCGCACACGGGACATAGACCCGCCCCCTTGTCGTGTTGAACTCCTGCCCCGACTTCGCGGGGCCCGGTGTTTGCGCGCACATATGTGAAAACTGCGTAGAGAACGGGAGTTTCCGCATGTCTAGTATAACACGAAAGACATATTATGTTTACTACACATATTGGTACAAAACGACTTCGTCAAACGGCTTTGCCGTTGTCCGCACGGAAGTATAAATAGACGTCGTTTCCGCTTGGAAGTTGCGCGTATACCTCCCAAACTGGACCCACAGACGTGTGAAACGTCTGTGCGGCTGCGGTGTCGAGGTACCCGATGTGGGTACTGATCGGCTTGGCGCCTGACTTGCTCGCAACCGCATCGGCCTGCTGTTTTGTCAGGAGGCCATTTGCTGGTACGGCGTGCACGACGAACGGATCCCCGTAAACAAACGCATACCACTTATGTCCGAATGCGTCTGTGCCGTAAAACACCTCTTGCGCCTGATTCGCAGTAAACACCTGGTGCGAAATGATCTTGTCGATCGGCGAATGGTTCAGCGCGAATTGGGCGGCAGCTTGTTCCACGTTCCATTCACTCGACACGTTGTCCCAAGCGGCAACGACGAGTGCAACGATGACCAGAAAAAATGCGACTGCAACTGTCCAGAGAATTTGCTTCCACCGCAACATCAGGCGCGGTACAAGGTAACGACCATTTTACCCGGCTGGTCCTCTGCCAGTGACAGGCCGAAAATGACGTCTTTGTCCTTCAAATTGCGGTTGAGAAAGTCCACAAGCAAATATAGGTCATCGGTTGCAGTACAGATGTGTGTGCCAATGACAGAGAGCTTATCCTCCACTTCGGTTCACCTTTCCTCTGCCGTTTCGCCGTCAAGAAACGCTGATTTTAGACTACCAAGGATGGACTCGTTTGTAAAATGGTACGTCAGCGGGGTCAGGCTGATCCCGCCTGCCTGCAGGACTTGACTGTCTGTCAACGTGTCGCCGAGGTCATCGACTGCCTCTCCGGCATGGCGGTAGTAGGTCCGACCTTCGGCATCTACCTTTTTGTGGAAAATGTTGTGGTACCCACGGGCGCCAAGCGGCACGACGTGCCACGGGGCGTTTTCGCATTCCGGCGGGAGGTTGACGTTGAGAAACGTGTCGACCGGCCAGGTGTACGAGATGCATCGGTCGACAATCTGACGAGCCACTGTCGCAGCTTTGTCAAACGGAAACTCAGGGCCGATCAGCGAGAAGGCAACAGCCTTCATGCCGAGCAGCGCAGCCTCGCCCGCCGCGGCAACAGTGCCAGAATAGAGTACGTCAGTCGCCAAGTTTGCCCCTTCGTTGATGCCAGAGACCATGAGACCAAACGGTTGCTCTCTGCCCAGTGTAACGGCAGCCCACTTGACGCAGTCGACCGGTGTGCCACTGACCGCGTAACCGACCGCGCCGGGGATGGCAATGCTCACTTCATCTACGTACAACCGGTGGTGAATCGAAATCGAGTGGCTCGCGGCGCTGCGCTGCCGATCCGGTGCGACGACCACTACTTCACCAAGCGAGCTTAGAACTGCTGCAAGTGCGCGGATGCCAGGGGCATCGATGCCGTCGTCGTTCGATACCAGTATGCGCATGGAATGTCTCCTCTCCTGCCAAGAATCACGTCACATACCGCAGTCGCCAGAGCCCATACTACCCTTACAGAGCGAGGAGGTGTGTGGCCGATGTCGGTCCCCGATCGTAAACCGGTCCCGTCACACCCCGCAGCTGTGAGGCGTCACAAGCTCCTTCTGCAGGGCGAACTCGATTTGTGGATCGCGGTGTTTTCCGAACCAGACGATGCTGCGCTCACTTCAGAGACCTGTTTGCGTACTCCGCTGCTTGTGCCTGAATGAATCAGGCGTTGCAAAGGAGTGCGGCGTGAATCCGTTTTACTTCGTATGCGATACGCTCCGTGTCGAGTGTTTGGATTTCGCGGTGAACAACTACCGGTTTCCCTGCCACGAACACGTCGGTTACATCGTCTGCCCCAGCAGAATAGACGATATTGGAAATTAAGTCGTACGTCGGCAGGAAGTGCGGACTTTGCATGTCGAGTAGAGTGATATCAGCCGGGGCGCCGAGCGCAAGCGTTCCGGCGAAAGGTTCCTGAAAAACGGCGGCGGCGCCGTCCGCTGTTGCCATGGCAAACGCGGTTCGAGCCGGAATCGCGGCTGCGTCGCCGCTCGTTCCTTTATGAAGAGTCGCGGTCAAACGCATTTCTTCAAACATGTCGAGGTTGTTGTTGCTCGCTGCTCCGTCCGTTCCGATTCCGACTGTTAACCCTGCTTGTTTCATCTGAACAAGCGGAGCGACACCGGAGGCCAACTTTAAGTTGCTTTGCGGGTTGTGTGCCACGTGTACGTTTGCTGCCTTCATGAGTTCAATGTCGTCTGCACTCACATGTACGCAGTGCGCCGCAAGTAGTGGCCGTTCGAACAGCCCGCAGTCTGCAGCGTGGGCGATCGGCGTCTTGTTGTACTGTGCCAGGCTCTCCTCCACTTCGGCGTGGGTCTCGCTGAGGTGAATTTGAATGGCGACATTGAGCTCTGAGGACAACTCTGCCACCTGACGCAGGTATGTCGGCGGGCATGTATACGGTGCATGCGGACCAAGGGTTACGGTGATTCTCGAGTCCGCCTGCCGATGCCATGTTTTGACGAATGAGCGGCTGTTCGCAATGCCGTTTTGCGCGCTTGCTTCGTCGAGCCCGACCATCCCCCACGACAACACGCCACGCATCCCACTATCGGAAACGGCTTGAGCAGCGTCGTGCATCGACATGTACATATCCGTGTAGCATGTCGTCCCTGACCGCAGCATCTCCCAGCAGGCGAGCAAAGTGCCCCAGTAAATGGCTTCGCCCGTGAGCTTTGCCTCCATGGGGAAGACCTTTTCGGTCAGCCAAGTCTGTAGCGGTAGGTCGTCTCCTGCACCGCGCAAAAGCGTCATCGCGGCATGGCCATGAGTATTCACAAGACCTGGCATGGCCACGCTTTGGGGCCGTTTAAAGACGGTTAGACCCGCACGATCTCCCGTGTATTTGCCCGGTCCCGCATCGATCACTCGGTCTCCGTCACAGAGTACATAACTTGGTTCGTTCCACACCTGTTGTGCAGACTGCGCTAACGCGCCGACTTCGATCAGTGTTCGACTCAATCGAATGCCTCCTCATGCCGCTCGGCTTCCGCCAGTATGCTCGTTGTATCTGGGTGTACAATCACGCTGTGTTCGGTGATGATCCCGGTGATGAGTTCGTGGGGCGTAACATCAAAAGCCACGTGCAGTGCTGTGGCTCCGACAGGTGCTAACTGGGTATCGCCAAGGGTGGTAACCTCTTCCCCGCTGCGGCTTTCGATCGGGATGTCTTGACCGGTATTTAGCCCAAGGTCGAATGTCGACCATGGCGCTGCAACGTAGAACGGCACCTTGTGATAGGTACACAGGACAGCCAGGGCATACGTCCCGATTTTGTTGGCGGTATCCCCGTTTCGGGCGATACGGTCCGCGCCGACAATGACTGCGTCCACCCACCCTTGTTGCATCACATATGCGGCGGTGCTGTCGGTAATCAGTTGATAGGGAATACGCTCTTCCTGCAATTCGTAAGCCGTCAAGCGAGCGCCTTGCAAGTACGGGCGAGTTTCGTCGACCCACACGGATTGCAGTTGCCCGCCTGCGTACAGACTTCGTATCACCCCGAGCGCTGTACCGTACCCTGAGGTAGCAAGGCTGCCGGTGTTGCAGTGCGTTAGTACTCGCAGTGCGGTTCGGCCTGAAAAAACAGACAGCCCGGAGCGACCGATGGATTGATTTGTCGCGACATCTTCACTGTCAATGGCTTTTGCCTCAGTGAGTAGGGCGTCTTCGATGCTGCTTGTTCCCCGTCTCTGCGCTGTCAGCGCTTGCTCCATACGCGTCATTGCCCAACGCAAATTCACCGCTGTCGGTCGACTTTGCAACAGGGTTTCGAGCGCCCGGCCCAAGTGCGCTTCGAGATCGGAATCTCCGAGATGGCGGGCCCGCCGAGCCTCTAGGGCAAGGCCGTACGCAGCTGCTGTCGCAATCGCTGGTGCACCGCGCACGACCATGTCGCGAATCGCCTTGGCGACGTCCGAGGCATCTTGACATGGTATCCACACGGTTTGGTGCGGCAGTTTGCGTTGGTCAAGGAGTTCAAGTTTGCCGTCCACAAAACGAATCGACTTCAAGCGTCCGCCCCCTCGCTAGTGACTCCTGTCAACTTGGAGTCGCCGCTGAC
>JAKAXI010000315.1 GCA_021816665.1 Bacillota bacterium
GATCTAAGCTGTGGTGACGCTGACGAATCCCACTTCCTTGCCGTGTCCTTGGGTCACTTGCCAAATTGAACTGCCGGACGGGTTGTTTTTCACTGGCGCTACCGACGGACAGGCGTCCTACACGCTCGCCCTTGGGCCGCGTGAGGTGGTCAAACTGCGTCTGCCAATCACAGGAGCCAGCCGCGGTCGCCACCACCTTCAGAGCTTGTCCGTACGTGTCTCCGACGGTTTCACAACGTTTCGGCATACGGTCAACGTGTCGCTGTTCCTGACCGTTACCGTGCACCCGCGCCGCATGAGTCAACGAACTGCGGACGTTCGGTTGGATCGACTTGGGACGATTGCCTCCACCCGTAAACTCGCGCCGACCTCACTCGATTGGGTCGACCTTCGACCCTACGCGAGGGGGGACTCGATTCGCGATGTTGCGTGGATGGTCACGGCTAGGCGAGGGGAACTGACTGTGCTTGAACGGGCTCTTTCGCTCAACTACGATGTGGTGTTGGTCGCTAGTGTGCACGTTTCAGACGTGCAGTGGGAGGGGCGCGCGTCACTGGCAGAAGCAGTATATGAAGAGACGTACGCGCTCATGGAGCACTTTGCGAAGCGCGGCGTCCAGTTTCAACTGTACACCGACGCTGTCTGGATCAATGAGCGGCGTAAAGCCAGCGCAGATTCGGTGTTCAAAGCGGTAGGAGTCTGGACGCCGCGCGTCCAGCAGCAAATGGGGCACGTGTTAGGCAGCCTGTCAAGCAGTCCAGCACTCTCGCTCACAACAGTCCTCGAGAGAGTGGTGCGTCAAGTCGCCAGCCCTGCGCGTATCATCGTTGTGACAGGGTATCTCGATGCGGGTGCGCAGTCGCAACTACAGAAGATGCGACGGTTAGGCTATGCGGTCGAGACACTGTGGGTCGAACCGCAAGGCACGGATTCAGCAACACGGGAGGTGTCACCGTCATGAGGAACGGCTGGAGGTTCTCCTTCACCGCTGCCAACGAGGCTGCGGAAACTGTGGTTTCTCTGGCTTTGGCTGTTTCCGGACTGAACACTTCGTTGCACTCTCTACACCTCGTTATCCTCGGAGAGTTAGTGGCGGCTTGCCTCCTTGCCTGGTCGGGATCAGTCGACTCTTCCCGGTCGCCTGCACAGCGGCGTGGGGTTCTGGCGGGATTGACCGTCGCGATTGTCGCGTTGACTGCACTGGAAGCGGGGGCAGTCGCTGCACTGTTGGTTGGACTTGCGTTTGCACCGACGCTAATCCGCAGAATCCAGTCAATCGCGGCAGTCGTTGAAAGCGAGGTTCAAAGCGGACGACTGGCGTGGGATGTAGGGCTCTTGTCCATTGCTTGGTTGTACCCTGTAGTAGTGACGCCACGGGGGGGAGTGCCCGGTCTGCTTAGTTGGCTGACGGTGTTAAGTCTGCTGTCAGTCGTCGCGCGTCTGCTGGCGATGCACTCCGCGCAGATGCTGGCGACAAGTCTCGCCGTCGTCCACCAGAGCCGGAGTACCGTAGTCACTCTGCTTACTTTAGTCGGAGTGGTACTCGGCGTGTTCATCCTCGCTGACGTGTTTCCTGGTTTTCGCCTCGCTCTCATCATCGCCTTAGTGGCTGGACTTGTGGTTTTTACGATTTTGCTGAGTTGGCGAGGGCTCATCGCAGGGTTCGGTGTGAGCCTGCTGCTGCTGTTTGGTTTGTCCTACTTGCATCATCCATTCCTCACACGCCGCAAGCGTGTTCCCCCCCTGCAGGTGCCGCCTTCTCAGCTTCCGCGCACTTCGCATTCACTGACAGTTCAGCCATTGTGGACGCATCTGCCGTGGGGCTGGATTGGACTGGGTATCGCTTTGTGCATCGCGGTGTTCGTTCTTCTCCGGATGCGCGTTCCTCCTGCCAAACTGCAACCGGATGTACAGAGGGTTGCCGTAGAGCGAGAGAGGTTAGCGCGTGGAACTCGCGCTGCAGGTGGTTTGCCACATACACCAATGCGCAGGGTCGTCGCGCGCTGGTTACGCCAAAGGGCAAAATTACACCCAGTCGCACGCGGCGAAACGCTGCAGACTTATGTACGGAGGGAACTTGCGCCACACCTCTCGGAGGTGCCCGATTTTGCGGGGAGCTATGACGCGGAGCGCTACGGATTAAAGCCGCAACCTCAGGGGGAGGCGGCCCGCGTCGAAGCTGCACTCCGAGAGGCGGGCCTGTGGCGACGGTAGGTGTAAGTGACAACCGTCACTTACAGATTGTTGCGCACGCGTTCTCTCATGCGGGCCACGACATACCCGCCAGAGAGGTTGCGAACGCTCCTAAAGCCGAGCCCTTTCAAGATGCGCGTACCGAAGTAACTCCGTTGCCCGCTCCTGCAGTACACGACCCAGTCTTTGTTCCGGTCAAGCTCACCTGCGCGACTGCGAAGTTCATCCAGTGGAATGTGTACGGCGCCATTCAGCATCCCGTCACGAACTTCATCGTCCCGGCGGACATCGAGCAACGCCATGTTTGAGGTCGTGTCGGTTGTGACCGCACCTGCGCGACTTACATCGTACACGGCCTCAGTCTGTCCGTGGACAAGGTTCTCGGCTGCCATGCCAGCCATGATGACCGGGTCCTTTGCCGCTGCAAACGGAGGTGCGTACGCGAGGTCGAGATTCGTCAAATCACTGACTGTCATGCCGGCGGAGAGCGCAACTGAGAGCACATCAATTCGTTT
>JAKAXI010000026.1 GCA_021816665.1 Bacillota bacterium
GTGTCGTCAAGGCGATCGTCGCACCCGATTGTGCGCACTTCTCGCGTCGGCAGACGGACGAGTTGAACGCATTCGTAGCTGGTTACGGACTGAAGGGCGTCGCCCCGATTGCGGTCGATGAGGAGTCGTTCCGGTCGCCGATCGGGAAGTTCCTGACGCCGGAGCAGATGCAAGCAATCATCGACGCCGCAGGTGCACAGGTTGGGGACCTGGTTCTCATCGCTGCCGCACCGCGAAAAGTGGCCTTGCAGGCGCTCGGCGCGCTGCGCCTGAAACTCGGCGACGAACTTGGGCTCATTGACGAGAAGGCGTTTCGCTTCCTGTGGGTGGTCGATTTTCCGCTCTTCAGCTACGATGAAGAACTCGGGCGCTATGTCCCGGAGCACCACCCGTTCACGATGCCGAAGTGGGAGGACCTCGACAAGCTCGACACCGACCAGGGCGCCGTGCGGGCACAGGCGTACGACTTGGTGTTGAACGGCTTCGAACTGTCGTCCGGCAGCATGCGCATCTACCGCCGCGACATCCAGGAGCGCATGTTTGCTGCGCTTGGCTATAGCCTCGAGGAGGCGCAGGAGAAGTTCGGCTTCTTGCTGAACGCCTTTGAGTACGGTACACCGCCACATGGAGGTATTGCGTTTGGGCTCGACCGCATCGTCATGTTGATGGGGAAGGGCAAGTCGCTGCGTGACTGCATCGCATTTCCGAAGACTTCGAGCGCAACGGATCTCATGATGGAGGCGCCGTCCCAGGTGAGCGTGGAGCAGCTCAACACTTTGCGACTGCAGGTGCGTGGTCGGACGAATAAGTAGTCGTTCCGCTTGTTGTCACAGCTTCTTCGCTGTGGCTGTGAACCGGGTGAGTTTTGCCCACTCCAGGTTGTCATTGACGCCTGATGGTGTTAACATAACACCAAGCAAGAGCTGTTCAGTGGCGGTATTTCAAGGCTGTGCGCCGGAAGCGCCCTGCGCTGTTGGTGTAAACCCACTGTGTTTTGAGCCAACACCCAAAACACGGGAGGCCGACGTCTCGACCATGAGTAAACGCCTCGCACTGCGGGGACTTACAGAGTGGATGAGCAGGACACCCACCTGCGAGAGCAGGTTCAAAACCTCGGGTTTCACGGCATTTGCGGGGCACCATAAGCGAGTCTTGTGTTGGGAAGTGCAGTCAGTCTGCCGAGTGGGCGGACGCTGCACTTCTTTCCTTATATTTCATTACGGTCATAGACTGCCTGTGGCCCCGAGTTGCTCGGTGCTCTTTACCCCTTATCTTCGTGGCATTATAATAAATTCGACCATCTTACTAGGAAATGAGGCGGCACCTTGACAAGTCAGACCGGAAACACCGCGAGAGGGCGGATTGACCTGCGCAGTGACACCGTCACACAGCCGACCGAAGCGATGCGAAAGGCAATGGCTGAGGCAGAAGTTGGCGATGATGTATATGGGGAAGACCCCACAGTACTGCGGCTGGAGCAACTCGCGGCAGAACTGCTCGGCAAGGAAGCAGCGCTGTTTGTGACGAGCGGTACACAGGGGAACCAGGTGGCCATTGCCACGCACGCAGGCCGCGGCGAAGAAGTCATCGCCGAAGCAGAGGCACACATTTTTTACTATGAAGCAGCGGCTGTCGCAGCGATTGCAGGGGCGCAGATCCGGCAACTCAAAGGCACACACGGGGCACTTGATCCGGATGACGTAAAGGCGGCCATTCGCGAACCAAACGTTCATCATCCACGGACAGCGCTTGTCTCGCTGGAGAACACACATAACCGGGCTGGGGGAACTGTGATCCCGCTGGAGAACCTGCAGGCCATCCGCCGCGTAGCGGACGAGTACGGTGTCCCAGTGCACATGGACGGAGCGCGTCTGTTCAACGCTGCAGTGGCGTCTGGCGCGTCTGCCAAGGCGATTGCAGAGACGGTTGACACTGTGCAAATTTGCTTGTCGAAGGGGCTCTGTGCGCCCGTCGGGTCACTTGTTGTCGGACCGCGCGAGTTCATCGAACGCGCGCGTCAGTGGCGCAAACGCATGGGTGGCGGCATGCGCCAGGCCGGCGTCATCGCTGCGCCGGGTATCATCGCGCTTACAAAGATGGTGGACCGCCTCGCGGAAGACCATGCAAACGCCAGGTGGCTGGCTGAACGCCTTGCCGAATTGCCTGGCGTCACGGTTAACCTCGAGACCGTTCAGACCAACATCGTGATTGCGGACATCGGCCTGACAGGACTGTCGGTGCCAGAGTTTCTCGCCCGACTTCAGGATAGAGGCGTGCTCGCCACATCTTTCGGTGGTACACGGATTCGCTTTGTGACCCATCACGACGTTACGCGTGCAGACCTAGAAGCGGCGGTGCCAGCGATTTCCCGGGTGATTGCTGGCGCGTAAGGCAGTTTTCCGCCGAGAAAGTGGTGACCTTGCATGGATCTCTTTAGCGCCGCAAACGAACGGGAGAACGAGGCAACCGCGCCACTCGCTTTTCGCATGCGCCCTCGGTCTCTGGATGAAGTCGTAGGGCAGAAGCCTGTTGTGGGCCCGGGCACGCTGCTTCGGCGTGTCATCGAAGCTGACCGTCTGGTCAGCGTGATCTTCTTCGGGCCACCTGGGACGGGAAAGACGACTTTAGCGCACGTGATCGCTCATGCGACGAAAGCTCGCTTTGAAACGTTGAATGCGGTCTCGTCCGGGGTGGCCGACATCCGTCGCGTCGTGCAGGAGGCGCAGGACGAGCGCAAGTTGTACGGGCACAAGACAGTGCTGTTTATTGACGAGATTCACCGCTTCAACAAGGCACAGCAGGACGCGCTGTTGCCTTACGTCGAAGGTGGTCTGTTGGTGCTCATCGGTGCGACCACAGAGAACCCGTACTTTGAGGTCAATCCGGCGCTTGTCTCGCGGTCGCATATCTTCCGTTTGGAGCCGCTTGCGGACGCAGACGTGCGGGAGTTGCTGCAGCGCGCACTGGCAGACGAGGTGCACGGGCTCGGTAGGCTGCAGGCCACACTGTTGCCAGAAGCACAAGCGGTGTTAATCCAGTATGCTTCTGGGGACGCCCGGCGCGCGTTAAATTCACTCGAACTCGCGGCGGTCTCCGCTCCTGTAGGGGCGGACGGACATCCCGTGATCGACGCTGAGCAGGCGCGCCAATCGATTCAAGAGCGTCAGGTGCTCTACGACAAGTCAGGGGACGAGCACTACGACACCATTTCCGCGTTTATCAAGTCGGTGCGCGGTTCCGACCCAGATGCGGCGGTGCTGTGGCTCGCCAAGATGATCGCGGCTGGCGAAGATCCGAAGTTTATCGCGCGCCGGCTCATTATCCTCGCCTCGGAAGACATCGGGAATGCTGACCCGCATGGCCTGCCGCTCGCGGTCGCAGCGCTGCACGCGGTAGAGGCTGTCGGCATGCCGGAAGGTCGTATCCCCCTCGCACAGGCGACGACGTACCTGGCGTCGGCGAAGAAGTCGAATGCGGCGTACAAAGCGGTCAATCAGGCACTCGCAGACGTTGAGGCTGGACTAGCTGTACGCGTACCTGTTCACTTGCGCGGTACCGGCTACAGCGGAGCGGCAGCTCTTGGCAGCGGGCAGGGCTACTTATACCCGCACGACTACCCTGGTCACACTGTAAAGCAAAACTACTGGCCAGATGGAGTCCACCCGAAAGCGTACTACGAACCAGATTGGGATGGAGGGAGAAAACCCGATTGAAGATCTCGACCAAGGGCCGATACGGGCTCATGCTCCTCGTGGACCTCGCAATTCACGGAGGGGAGTCGCCGATCTCACTAAAGTCCATCGCAGAACGTCAAGGGCTTTCTGACCATTATCTGGAACAGTTGATCGCGCCTCTGCGCAACGCCGGCTTCGTGCGCAGTGTCCGTGGCGCGTACGGGGGATATGTGCTGGCCCGGCCAGCCACTGACGTCGGAGTGCGCGATGTGATTCTGACGTTGGAAGGACCCCTGGACATTGTCGATGAAGACTTCGACGATGGGCTGTCCCCGCTCTGGGACCGCCTGCGTGAAGCAGTCGACTCCGTCCTTCAGTCCGTGAGCCTACAAGATTTAGTCGAAATGCGGCAGGCAGGACAAGGACCGTACATGTTCTACATCTGAGTCGAATGGGTGAGTGTCGTGATCTATTTGGATAATGCCGCCACGACCCCGCTTTTGCCGCAGGTGCGAACGGCAATGTCGCCGTTTCTGGATGAGCACTACGGCAATCCATCCAGTGTCCACAGCCTTGGCCGCGAGGCGCGCAGGGCGGTGGAGATGGGACGGGAGCGCGTGGCGCGACTGCTGGGTAGCTCGCCCGAGCAGGTCGTATTCACGAGCGGTGGGACAGAGGCAAATGGAAGCGCGCTTGTGGCTGCATGGCTCGCGGGCCGGAAGGCAGGACGTACAGAAGTTGTGACCACTGCAGTGGAACACCACGCGGTGTTAGAACCGAGCGAGATGCTGCAATCGTTTGGAGCCAAGGTGACTTACGTCTTACCACAGCCTGACGGTCGGGTAAATACACAAGACGTGCTGGCCGCAGTCACCGACAAGACGGCGGTCGTCTCCGTGATGTACGTGAACAACGAGCTTGGAACAGTCAACGACGTGGCAGCGATCGCTGCGGCAATACACGAGCTCGATCCAAACGTGATCGTCCACAGCGACATGGTACAGGCTGCACCGGTTCTGAGACTGCACCTGGAGGACACACAAGTCGATCTGGCAGCCATCTCCGCACATAAGCTCCACGGTCCGAAAGGCGTCGGTGCACTCTATGTGCGTAAGGGTGTACCGTGGCAACCTGTGCTGCGCGGTGGGAACCAGGAACGGAGGCGGCGTGCTGGCACGGAAAACCTAGCTGGCATCGTGGGATTTGGCGAGGCCGCGGACCAGCTTGGCGCAGGATTCGAAGCTCACCTACGGCACCTCAACGAGTTGCGCGCCGTGTTTCGCGAAGGACTTGCGTCCATTCCGGAAGCGGTTGTAAACTCCCCAGACGACGCTTCGCCTGCCATCGTCAACGTCCGGTTCGCTGGCATTCCGAGTGAACGGCTGCTGATGCGCCTCGACTTGGCTGGTGTGGCAGCGTCAGCCGGGTCCGCATGTACGGCAGGATCGCTCGAACCGAGTCACGTGCTGATGGCATGCGGACAGTCGTTGTCAGCGGTGAAGTGCGCAGTTCGGTTCAGTTTTTCAAGTCAGACGTCTACCGAGGAAATTCGTCGAGCTATGCAGATTTTGTCGCATGAAGTCGAGAGGCTTCGTCAGACAAATCGGATATCATGACGATCCGATGAACGTTGTATCTCTGCGGAATTCCTTCCAACATTTGCATTGCGTGATTTTTAAAACGGGGAGTAGGATGAAGACGAACTAGTCGCTTTGGCTGACTTTCCGTGCAGCGTTTTCACTCAGGTGGCGGGTACGGATGGGGGTCAATCACACCGATTGAATCTACCCGTGAAGTTTATGGAAGCAGCCTGCTGGGCAGGCTATGCAATAAGACAGTCACATGATTCTGCAGCTGGCAAAGGAGATAGAGTGAATGAGATGCCCACACTGCAACTGCCGCGATATCGGTAAAATTGGAGCCAACCAGTTCTACTGCTGGGGATGCTTTATGGAGTTCTCCGTGACTGGAGAAGAAGTGAAAGTCTACGAAGTTGCGGAAGACGGTTCGTTGATTTCTGTTGCGGACATGCCTGGAGAGGTTGAGGTCAGTACAGGCATTATCTAGCGGCAGCGAGTTGACACCGATAAAGACGATAGATGCAGGGAGAGACTTTGACGAAGTCTGTCCCTGTTTTAGTTGACGGACTAGAGACCATACAAGCCGATTCCGGCAGCCGCGAGTCCAAACAAAAAACTCGCAGAGGCGTATGCGGCGGCGGCACTGAAACGGCGCTCACGCGTCAGAATGACCAACTCATAGGAGAAGGTGGAGAAGGTCGTGTACGCGCCACACATCCCAACTCCGAGCAACAGCATCACGAAGGTATGGACCTGTGGCAGCCATGCGGCCATTGAACGGGTGAACAAACCGAGCAAGAACGCGCCGGAGACGTTGATAAAGAGCGTTGCGACCGGAAAGGCGACAGTCATCCTGCCGCTAATGAGTCGTGACAATTCATAGCGCATCAGTGCCCCGATAATTCCCCCGGCACCTACCAACAAAAGTGACAATCCTCAGTACCCCCGTCTTCTGCTCAAACGTACGACTGTCATAGTTCCGAATCGGACCCTACGGAACCAAACCGCAGCCGCGTCTGCCGTGTTGCGATGTAATAGCCAAGACCAGCAGCGCCGACGCCGAAAACAAACGACAGTCCAACGTACAAGCCTGCTACTGCAAGCATATTCGCGTGTACAAGCTTCCATGTTTCTACGCTAAACGTCGAAAAGGTCGTAAACGCTCCGACCAGCCCCGTTCCGACACCGAGCCTGATGTGCGGATGAATAGAGATGCGCTCCAGTGTAATTGTGTAGAACCAGGCGAGGAAGAGAGACCCGGCGATGTTAATGCAAAGCGTTGCGATGGGAAACCCGTTGACGGTCCCGACCCATTCGCCAATCAAAAAGCGAAGAGACGCTCCGATGAACCCACCGATCGCAACGGCGAGGTAAGCCACTACTCAATTCCCCCTTTTGATTCGCCACTGGGTTGGACATCATAGCAAAAGTATACGGAACGCCTGCTTCGTCGCGCAAGCTACCAGGTTGTCGAACACACCGGACAAGCCAACGCTTTTCATGCATATACTCTGTTCAAAGGGGGCTGATGGGAAGTGGACGTGTCCAGCAGAACACTGCGAGTCGTTCTGACGGTGCTGGCCGTTCTTCTGTGTATCTATCTCTTCGGCCAAATTCGCGGCTTCATTTACGACATTTGGGGAATCCTGCGGGCGCTCGTGATCCCCTTTCTGGTTGCGCTGATCATCACTTATTTGCTGGAACCACTCGTCAATCTCCTGACAGCGCGCAAGGTGCCGAGAGGTGTCGCGATTATCGTGATCTACTGCGCGTTCATCCTGCTTATGGTCGTCGCAGTGCTCAATGCCATTCCGATGGTCAATCGGCAAATTGCGCAACTCGGACAGCACTTGCCTGCGCTCATCGCTCAGGCAGACCACTGGCTCGACGAGCTGACGCGCCGCAAACAGTACTTGCCGGAAGCGGTGCGAAAAGGAATTGAATCGTCGCTGCAACAGTCAGAACAGCACCTGACGCAGTACGCCGCTGGCGCGCTCACAATGCTCAGCGGCACAATCAACGTTCTGTTCATCGCTTTTACGATCCCGTTTCTCGCGTTCTACATGTTGAAAGACGCGAAGGCGATTGGGCGCGGTATCGTCAAGCTGTCACCCGAGCGGTATCGTGACGATGTAAAGAGGACGCTGCGAGGTATTGACCAAACTCTCGGGAGTTACGTACGCGGGCAACTGCTGGTCATGTTGGCTGTCGGAGTTTTAACCTACGCTGGGTTACTGGTGGTCCGTATGCCATATTCGTTGTTGTTGGCTCTGTTTCTCGCGCTGTCTGACCTGATTCCCTACATTGGCCCAGTAATCGGGGCCGCACCGGCAGTTCTGTTGGCGCTCGCGATAAGCCCGCAGATGGCCATGAAGGTGCTCATCGTCATTGTCATCGTGCAACAGGCTGAAGGGAATCTGCTGTCGCCGCAGATCATGGGCCGGTCACTCAAACTGCATCCGATGGCGATTGTTGCGGCGCTCCTCATCGGCGGCGAAGTCGGAGGAATGTTGGGGTTGCTCGTGGCTGTTCCAGTCCTCGCTGTGCTGAAGGTCGTCTGGCAGAACGTCCGCGACATTCGTGAACCGATTGAGTAACAACTCTTTGCTGGTCGTGGTTGGCCCGGACACCGCTTCGAACACGGAGAATGCTAGCGTCGGTCAGGCGCGCTTAAGCAAACTCCGTTTGACAAACAGTGTTTGCTCTCGTACAATGGCGGCACTTATACGTATTACGATGAGGGAAACAAGTAGGCGCACGCTGATCCGTGCAGAGAGGGCCTCACTCGCTGAAAGAGGTTCCGGAACGCGTCCGCTGAAGCCAGTCCTGAGTGCGCTACACAGCGACGGGAGCGCCCGTTATCGCGCATCATGAGTGACAGTGCAAAGAGGTGCAAGGCTGCGCTGTAATCAGGGTGGTACCGCGAGTGTGCATCGTCCTCTCGTCCCTGGCCGGGATGAGGGGGCGTTTTTACGTTTTTGCACTTGAGCGCGTCACACGCCGCGCCCCACGCGTGGGGAGACTGATTGAGAGGAGAATTTGTTGTGAAGAGGCTGTCAGGACAAGAAATTCGACGCATGTACAAGCAGTTTTTTGCGGAACGCGGGCACTTGGTGTTTCCAAGCGCAAGTCTGGTGCCGCACAACGACCCGTCGCTGCTCTGGATCAACGCTGGAATGGCCCCGCTCAAACCGTATTTCGACGGTCGAGAGATTCCAGAGCGGCCCCGTATCGTCAGTTCGCAAAAGTGTATTCGCACCAACGACATAGAGAACGTCGGACACACAGCCAGACATCAGACGTTTTTCGAGATGCTCGGCAATTTCTCGTTTGGCGACTACTTCAAGGCAGAGGTCATCCCGTGGGCGTGGGAGTTCTTGACGCGCGACCTCGAGCTTGATCCCGAATTGCTGTCGGCAACCGTGCACTACACGGACGATGAGGCTTGGCACATCTGGCATGATGTCGTCGGTTTGCCGGAAGACCGCATCGTCCGTGGAGACGAAGATAACTTTTGGGACATCGGTGAAGGTCCATGCGGGCCGTGTTCCGAGATCTTCTATGACCGCGGCGCCGCATTTGGCTGTGGCAAAGACGACTGTAAACCGGGATGCGACTGTGACCGGTTTCTCGAGGTATGGAACCTCGTGTTCACCCAGTTCAACCACGAACCGGATGGGTCGCGCACAGAACTGCCGAAGAAGAACATTGACACCGGCATGGGGCTCGAACGGGTGGCGTCGATTCTCCAGGATGTCCCGAACAACTTTGAGACGGATTTGTTTCGTCCGATAATTAACCACACGGCTCAGATCGCGCACCGGTCGTATGGAGTAGACGGGAACGCCGACGTGCACTTCAAAATCATCGCGGACCACATCCGCACCGTGGCCTTTGCCATCGGCGACGGTGTGTTGCCGAGCAACGAAGGACGTGGCTACATCATTCGCCGACTTTTGCGCCGCGCCATTCGCAGCGGTCGAAAACTCGGCATTGAGCGCCCGTTTTTGAACGAACTGGCGACGACAGTTGCCGACGTCATGGGCGCGGATTACCCAGAGGTGCAGGAGAAACTCGACTTTATCCGCCGTGTGGTGCGTACCGAAGAGGAGCGGTTCCAGGAAACTTTGGCAGAAGGCGAGGCTCTGCTTGGAGCCGCACTCGACGCCGTCCTCGCGGGTAGTGGCAACAGGCTGTCCGGGGCGGACGCGTTTAAACTCTACGACACGTTTGGATTTCCAATCGACCTGACGGAAGAAATCGCGGCAGAGCGCGGCGTTGCAATTGATCGCGATGCCTTTGCGAGCGAACTGGAAGCGCAGCGAACAAGGGCACGCAGCGCGCGTCATGTCGCAGAGGGCATGAACGTGTCGCGCGGGCAGCTTGAGTCTTTTACGGTTGAAAGCAGGTTTGTCGGCTATGACACCCTGCGAACGGAGAGCCGCATCCTCGCGCTGTTTCGGGACGGTCAACAGGTCGCTCAGTTGAATGCCGGAGAGAACGGACAGGCCATCCTCAACATCACGCCGTTTTACGCTGAGAGCGGCGGGCAGGTGGGGGACACCGGGAAACTGACAGTGCCTGGGACCACTGCCGAAGTGACCGACGTGAAGAAGGCGCCTCATGGCCAAAACTCGCACCATGTGACAGTTACGGAGGGTACCCTCGTCGAGGGCGATGCCGTGATGGCAGCAGTGAACGAGTCGGCGCGCCGGGACACGATTAAAAACCACACGGCGACGCACTTGCTGCACAAGGCGCTGCGCGAAGTGCTCGGAACGCACGTCGCCCAAGCAGGATCGTTGGTTGAACCGGAGCGGTTGCGCTTTGACTTCTCGCACTTTGGCCCGCTTTCGGATCATGAGTTGCGTGAGGTCGAGCGTCGCGTCAACGACGCCGTGTGGAGAGATTACCCTGTGGTGATCGAGGAGATGGACATCGATGACGCCAAGGCAAAAGGCGCCATGGCTCTGTTTGGGGAAAAATATGGCCAAACAGTGCGCGTTGTTCAAGCCGGAGACTACAGCATAGAGTTGTGTGGAGGCTGTCACGTCCCGAGGACCGGTGTAATCGGTCTGTTTCAAATCGTCTCAGAGACCGGGATTGGCTCAGGAGTGCGAAGGGTCGAGGCTGTCACGGGCCGATTTGCGTACCAGCACGTACTAGAGCGAGAGAACATCCTCAAGTCGGCTGCTGGGCTGCTCAAAACGGCCTCTATCGAAGAACTGGTGGGCCGAATCGAACGTCTGTTAGACGACATGCGACAACTGGAACGTCATCTCGAATCCGCGCGCGGACGCCTTTTACACGCAAAAGCGGTAGAACTGCTGAGCCAGGTGGTGACGATCGCAGGAATTCCGGTGCTCGCCGCGATTGTAGAAGATGCGGACGCCGATGCACTGCGCCGATTGACGGATGAACTGCGTGCAAAGCTTCTGTCTTACGTGCTCGTTTTCGGCAGTGCGACAAACGATAAGGTGGCGCTTGTTGCAGCGGTGTCAAGCGACCTGCAGAAACAAGGGCTGCACGCGGGGCAATTGGTTAAGGAAGTCGCTGCAGTCACGGGCGGAGGTGGCGGCGGACGGCCAGATTTGGCCCAGGCCGGTGGTCGGGACGCGGCGAAATTACCGGAAGCGATTGCCAAGGTGGCCGAGATTGTGGTGGGCAAGCGGTTGAATCCGCAGGAAACCAGCGGTCGCGCAGAGAAGTAAGCTAAAGATTTGAGGCATGGGCGCATGCCAAAATGGTGTGCGCCCAGTGGGCGGGTGAGAGACGATACCACGGCAGTCAGAGCGTCACACCCGCAGCTTTGGAATGAGGTGGCAATGATGGGGGAAGGGTTCGACAAGACGATGCGCTTCGCGTCGAAATCAGAGAACACGGACGCCAGACAAGCCTTCCAAGTGGCTTATCGGGCACTGGTGGAGAAAGGGTATAACCCAATTTATCAGATCGCGGGGTATTTGATTTCAGGTGACCCGGCGTACATCACCAGTTACTTAGATGCGCGCAATACGATTCGACGCATCGAGCGTGACGATCTCATTGAGGAGTTGGTCCGCGCTTACGCGGAGTACACCAAAGATGCGGATTCTCGGCGTTGACTACGGCCTTGCGCGCATCGGGCTCGCACTTTCTGATGAGACTGAGTTTCTTGCCCAAGGGTTAACGGTGCTGAAACGAAGCTCTGATACGGCTGCCTGTACTGATGTGGTGCGCATCGCGCGTGAGCATGATGCAGGGCTCATCGTTGTCGGTCTGCCAAAACTGTTGAGCGGTGAGGTCGGCGAGCGTGCCAAACAGTGTCGGCGTTTTGGGCAACTTCTCGAGACGGAATCCGGACTGCCAGTCGAGTTGTTTGACGAGCGGTTGACGACGGTGCAAGCCGAGCGGATGCTGATTGGGGCGGATGTCAGCCGCAAAAAGCGCCGTCAAGTAGTCGACGCGGTGGCCGCAACGCTGCTGCTGCAAACGTATCTCGATGCTCGCCGCAATCGGAGTCACACGGTATTTCCACAGGATTAAATCGGTCCGTCTGGTCTTCCTCCTGTGGGATGTATAATGTTTTCCCACGCCTGCCACACTACGATTATGCGCCGTCGGATGTGGTGGTGTGTCACCGGATTTTTCATTTGCTTCGCCGTCCTAACCGGACGGCTCTTTGTATTGTCGGCCTATCCGGAGTTCGTTCATCGCCCTGCGGATGCGCGTTGGCAGTCAAAACCTCAGGTATCGGCGGAACTCGAACACCTGCAACTTGTCCAAACAGATGATGCGCGTGGACGCATTCTCTACGCGAGTGGTGAGCCGTGGACAGGTTCGTGGCAGTCCAAAAGACTCACAGGTGACAACACGCACCCTGTTCGAGTTGCACTGCGCGATGAACGGAGAGCCACGGCAAAGTTGCAGGACACTGTGGTCGGCACTGTTGGTTTACCAGATCGATGGCCAGGTCCGAGGCCTGTGCAAGAACAAGGGCGGTCTGGCTTAGAAGCCACGTTTGACAAAGCCTTGAGTGGTGCGCGGCCGGGCTATGCAGGATGGTTTGAAAACGCGGGAGGTGCGGTCTCTGGACCGCTGCGGACGATAAAGGCAAAGCGTGGCGCTGACGTGCGCACAACGGTCGATCACGCTTGGCAACGCGCTGCCGACACTGCACTTGCAGCGGCTGGTGTGCATGAAGGGGCGGTGTGCGTGCTCGATGTCCGGTCAAACCTTATCCGCGCCCTCGC
>JAKAXI010000316.1 GCA_021816665.1 Bacillota bacterium
TTCCGATCTGGCCGTGCCGAGCTGTTGCTCAAGTGGGCGGATATCATGGCAGCGCGAGCTGCTGAGATTGCGGAACTGGAGACGGCACAGACTGGCAAACCGATTGTCATGACAGAGTCGATGGACGTACCGTTTTCCATTGACAACATTCGCTTCTTCGCGGGCGCTGCGCGTGTGGTCCCAGGGCTCGCGAGCGCGGAGTACACGCCTGGACACCTCAGTTCCATCCGGCGCGAACCAATGGGCGTGGTGGGCCTTATTTCACCGTGGAACTACCCGATGAACATGGCGGCCTGGAAGCTCGGTCCGTCACTGGCGGCAGGGAACACGGTTGTCATGAAACCGGCCAGTTTGACGCCGCTCACGACGATTGAGATGGCCCGCGCCGCACACGAGGCGGGCATCCCTGCAGGGGTTCTCAACGTCGTCACCGGTCCGGGTCGTGTCGTCGGCGAGGCACTGGTGAATCACCCAGATGTCCGGATGATCTCGCTCACTGGCGACACCGCTACAGGTAAGCGCATCATGGCGCAGGCTGCAGGCACTGTGAAGAAGCTGCACCTCGAGCTCGGAGGCAAAGCACCGTTCGTGGTGTTTTCTGATGCAGACCTTGACGCTGCGGTGCAAGGTGCCGCGGTCGGTGCGTTCGTAAACTCCGGTCAGGACTGCACTGCGGCGACGCGGGTGTACGTCGAGCGGTCAGTCTACGAGGACTTTCTCGACCGCATGACAGCGCGTACCGCACGAGTGAAGGTGGGGCTGCCGATGGACCGCGAGACAGACATGGGCAGCCTCATTTCGGTCGAGCACCGGGATCGCGTTGCCGGTTTTGTCGAGCGCGCCAGGTACGCAGGCGCCCAAGTCCTCGTCGGCGGCTGTGCACCGTCTGACCCTGCGCTTGCTGCTGGAGCGTACTACTTGCCGACACTGATCGCAGGTGTCGCACAGGATTCGGAAATTGTGCAACAGGAAGTGTTCGGACCTGTCCTGGTTGTCCTGCCTTTCGATACCGAGGACGAGGCCGTTGCGCTCGCGAACGACGTCGTGTACGGACTGGCCTCATCGGTCTGGACGCGGGATGTCTTCAAGGCGAACCGCGTGTCCGGCAGGATCGAAGCGGGCACAGTGTGGATTAACGACCACATTACGATCGTCTCGGAAATGCCGCACGGTGGATACAAACAGAGTGGCTTTGGCAAAGACATGTCGGCGTACGCGCTTGAAGACTTTACGCAAATCAAGCATGTCATGGCTGACGTCACTGGCAAAGTCGTGAAGGACTGGCACTTCATTCAGTAATAGGGGATTGTTTGACACATACGTAGTGAGTGAGCGGGCGGGCCAGTTGGCCCGCCTTCGCGTTTTGAGCACAGGTTATGTCGGATAGACAACGGAGCGGACGAGTGGCTCTTGTCACCGGGGCAGACCGTGATCGTCGACGGTGGGAACACCATTTAAGAATACAAACGGCCGGGCGAACTGTACTACTAATCCCCATCTCGGTTCCTCATCTCTCGAGCACAGAGAGAAGCCACGTAGTTATTTTGCACTAGTACGGTTGGACTTCGAAATGGATGATCTGTATCTATGCTCTGCCGCCATGTGGACGTTAGAGTGAAGGGAGAGTGTGTTCGTCAGAACGGGAGTGGGGCTTATGAGTAACAGCATCATCGACGCGCCTCTGGCTTACTCGATTCCATACGCCGCTACAGCGACTAGTGAAGTGGCAAAAACAGCCACAGCAAATGAACAGGCGTCCAGACCGAGTCAACCTGAATCGCCGCACAGTCACCGTCAAGAATGGATTCGGGATGTCGTGATCGGCATGGCAGACGGACTCACTGTACCGTTCGCGCTGGCGGCTGGTCTCGCTGGCACTCTGTCAACCACTGCGCTGATCATTACAGCTGGCCTAGCAGAAATTGCGGCCGGTTGTATTGCCATGGGGCTTGGTGGATACCTCGCGGTCAAGTCTGACCATGAGTACTTCGTTGCACAGCGGATACGCAAGGAACAACAGGTGATGTACGCGTCGGATGAAGAGCGCCGGAAGCTAGCAACATTGTTGGCAGGTTGGGGGCTCCCACATGAACAGGTGCAAACTGCGGTAGAGTCAATTTCGGATGACCGAGAGCAGTGGCTGGACTTCATGATGAAGCACGACCTGGGGCTGGAAATGCCTCGCCCAGAACGCGCTCGCAACAGCTCCATTACCATTGGCGCCTCGTACGTGGTGGGCGGACTGGTGCCGCTGTTGCCTTACATGTTCCTGCGCGACCCGAAGACGGCTTTGCTCGTCTCCGTCTTTGTGACACTCATCGCTTTGTTCATTTTCGGCTTTGGCAAAGGCAAGTTTCTCGGCACCAACCCCTTTCGCAGTGCGCTTCAGACCACGGTGGTCGGAGGGGTGGCCGCCGCAGTAGCCTACGCCGCTGCGAGATGGATCGCCTAGTTCTATTGGTTGACTGCATAGTTTTTTCTCGCATGACAAATGACTCGGCTGCGCCTGGTTTGCTAGCAGAACAATCCGTAAAGTTTGAGTGAATCAATTCCTGTCGGACGCGCAGCTTTGGCTCTGGAGCGAGTAGCGGCAGCAAAGGGGTGGCGTACGTGTCGAGAGTCATACTGCGCGAAGATCGGA
>JAKAXI010000317.1 GCA_021816665.1 Bacillota bacterium
TGACAGCGGATGATGAGACACAAGTCCTGGTGACGGCAAAGACTCCTGACGAACTCTGGGAGGATGTCGAAGACGCCCTCAATCAGGTGCACCGACCGGCTGCCACGATGGCGGAAGCACTCGACGTCGCTTCAACACTAAAACTGCCGCAACTTCCCGTACCGGCTCGCCGGCCCGCTGCCTTTCTGCAGGCTGTTGCCACCGGCTACTCAGATATGCGAGAGCGGCTGGGAACAACCTGGTCCGTCTCGCGCGCGCAACTGCGGGCCTATACGGCGGATGAGCGCGTCGCTTGCTTCCTCAAACAAGTCGACGTGAGTCATCCATCGACACTGCTCCAAGACGGGTTTGACATGGTGGACACGCCAGGCGTTGACTCTATCCACCGGCGCCACACTGACGTCGCGTTTCGCTACATGAGTCGTGCGGACGCTATTATCTTTGTGCTGTACTACACGCACGCGTTTTCACGCGCGGACAAAGATTTCTTGTTACAACTCGCTGGCGTTCAAGACGTCCTCAAAACAGACAAGCTGTTTGTCGTGATTAACGCAGTTGACCTGGCGGTTTCAGACGAAGAGCGAGCGGCCGTGCGCGAACGGGTAGAAACTGAGTTGCGGCAGGCTGGGATCAGACGTCCGCGCGTGTTTGAAGTCTCAAGCCAGTTAGCACTCGCTGGGGCACAGCTCGCGATTCACCCCGATCAACCTCAGTTTCGGCAACTCGCGTCACAACGGCTTGGCCTGACTGCCGGAGAGAAACTGCCGGACGCCAAGGAACTTCTCGCCGGGTCAGGTGTCCCGGAACTGGCGGAGTCGCTGAGAAGCGTTTCAGAGGAGAATCGGCTGCAGTTGGCGGAGAGCGCTGTAGGGCGAGTCCTCGGTCAGGTCGGACGGCAAGTTCACGCTCACTGGTTGACTCTGCGCAAGAACCGGGAAACCGACGAGGCAGCCAGAGAAGAGCGTACACAGGCCTGCTTGCAACTTCACACCCGCCTTTTGACGCTGCGCAGTCAAGTCGCAGATGGCTCGAGTGAGATTGAGCGGTCGCTCGCCGCCGCTTGGGATGAACTGTCGTTTCACGCAGGCGAGCACATTCGACTGCGCTTGGGGGAATTGTTTCGTGAGGCGTTTCACCCTGGCCGTTTTCGCGACAGTGGCCGAATCAGGGAGGCGTTGATGGACGCCGCCGCTGAACTGGCTACCACGCTGTCGCGCCAGGTTGACTTGGAAGCGCGTACCTTTGCCTTGCGAATCAAGCGTCAGACGGTGGACGCACTGTCTAGGTGGCGGGACACACTGCAAGCCGAACTTGACGAAGTGGGCGGGGGAGCCATTGCTGTTGCACATGAGCCAGAAAGTGAGGACAGCGCAGTTCAAACTGAGGTTTCAGATGTCGATGCACGCGTCTTCGTCCCGGCCTTTACTCACTTCAAATCCGCCCGGCAGTTTTTCGAGGGCGAAGGCCAACAGGCGATGCGAACCGATGTCGAGGAGATTGCGACAAAGGAAATTCGCGCAGAGCTGGGGCGGATTTTGAAGTACGTCACGGACGCGGAACGCGAACACTGGCGAACTGGGGCTGCAGATGTCATCGACACCGCTGTGGCAGAACTGTCTCTGCATTCGTCGACCACAACCTCAGAACTGTCGGAGGAAAGGCTGTCGGCCTGGCAACGCGCTGACGAGTGGTTTAGAGAGTATCGCCAGGCATAGGAAGACCACTTGCCCTTTGCGCTCTGTTGGCGATCAGGTATGATGAGAGACAGATAGGATGGGGGGAGGGATACGCATGGCACGCTGGCGACAAGACTTTGACGATTGGGATTTCCCGTCCTCGCGCAGGCGAAGCGGCCGGTCCGGTGCGGTCGCGGCCGGCGTCGTCCTGTTCGTCCTCGGTATGGTGGTCGGTGGGGGCTTTGAGGCACATGTCCTGCAAAGTCTCCAGTTGCCTCCACAAGAACAGGTCCTTTCCGGCCCGACAGGGACAACCGCTGCTGTGACAACTTCCGGTGGTGCGGTAAATGCCGTTGCAATTTATAAGGCGGCACGTCCGAGCATTTTCACAATCACGGTTGTATCCGGCGCAAATAGCAAAAACGGCCCGACAGAAGACATCGGCACCGGCTTTCTGATCAACAACGCCGGCGACCTCGCCACGAACAACCACGTCGTAAATGGTCAAAAGCATGTGACAGTGACCGGCGTAAGCGGTACGTATCAAGGAACCGTGGTCGGTACAGACCCGCTTGATGACCTTGCGGTCGTGCACATCAATCCGCCCAAGGGTGTGCGGCCGTTGCCGCTCGGAACTGCTACGACCCTTTTGCCGGGGCAGCCGGTCGTAGCCATCGGGAATCCGTTCCAGTTGACGGCGACGATCACCGAAGGCATCGTCAGCGGCTTGAACCGTTCGATGCCGTCTCAGAGTGGCCGCGAGATGAGCGGGCTAATCCAAACTGACGCAGCACTCAATCCGGGCAACTCAGGTGGGCCGCTGTTTAACGCTGCCGGCCAAGTGGTGGGGATTAACACGGCAATTGAAAGCCCCGTCCAAGGGTTTGTCGGAATCGGCTTCGCAATTCCGATCGACCGATTCAGGAGGCTCTTGCCGGAGCTTTTAAAGGGGCAGACCATTT